>CAZKGF010000109.1:0-6767 GCA_964552115.1 uncultured Halobacteriales archaeon | reverse complement strand
CTGATCACCGCGCGCAGCGACGCGATTTCTTCGGCGTCGATAGCGACAGTCTCCGAGCCGGCGGAGAGTTCGAATGTCCCTGTGTCGTCTGCGCGGCCAACGACGGTAACCGGCGCGACGCCAGCGAAAGCGTCCTGAACCGCTTCCGGTGCCGTCGTTTCGAGGACGGCTCGGCCGGGCTGTTCGCCGAACAGCAACGCAGCAGCCCCACCCCGACCGTCGAATTCGACCGTGGCACCGGTCGTGTCAGTGACCATTTCGGCGAGTGCGACGGCGAGTCCACCGTGGCTAACGTCGTGGGCAGCCCGTACGTGGTCGGCGGTGACGACCTCGACAAGCGTCTCGACGAGGGCTGCCGGCTGGTCGGGGAGGGAGGGAAATCGGTCTGTGCCGCCAAGTCGAGACAGATACTCCGACCCGCCCAGGCGGGCTGGTGCGGTCTCGGCCAGAGCCCGATCGCCCACCACGACGACTGCTCCTTCCCCACGGAACTCCATCGACGGTGGATCGAGCCGGTCGGTCGTCCCGACCATGGCGAGCGTGGGAGTAGGTGGAATCGGGCCGGCGGGTGAATCGTTGTACAATGAAACGTTCCCTCCTACCACCGGTACGTCGAGGGTCGAACACATGTCGGCGAGGCCGTCGACGACGCGAGCAAAGGCACCGTAAACGTCCGGCTTTTCGGGGTTTCCCCCGTTCAGACAGTCGACCGCTGCGAGCGGTGTGGCACCGGTAACGGCCAGGTTCGTCGCGTTCTCCAGGGCGACTCCCCGGGCCCCATCGTACGGTGCCGTCTCAGTCCACGTCGGTTCGGCCCCCGAACTGAGGGCGAGGCCGATGTCTGCCTCCCTGATTGCGAGCACCGCTGCATCCGCACCCGGTCTGCGTGCAGTTCTGACCTGCACTTCGTGGTCGTACTGCCGGTACACCCAGCGCTTTGAGGCCGTGTTCGGACTGCCGACGACAGTTTCGAGAGCCGTCTCCAGGGCGATGTTCGGAAGGTTGCGGTCGGGCCGGCTCGGCGCCTGTTGTGGGAGGTCGTGGAGCGGTGCCCCTTCGCCGAGAAAGTGTGCGTCCACGTCGACGACCGTCTCCCCCTCGAACCGACAGACGTACGACCCCTCGGTTACGGTCCCGATCACCGAACTGCCGAGATCGTACCGATCCGCAACCGCCCGGACGCTGTCGATGTCCTCGGGAGCGACTTCGTAGAGCATGCGTTCCTGCGATTCGGCGAGAAGGATCTCGAGTGGAGTCATCCCCGATTCACGGAGGTGGACGCTTCCGAGATCGATCTCCGCACCCAAACCGCCCTTTGCCACTAATTCGGATGAAGCCCCGCCAAGGCCGGCAGCGCCGAGATCTCTGGCGGAGGCAGCGAGGTCGGACTCGACGATCGCCCGATTGGCCTCGATGAGGAGTTTCTCCGTGTAGGGGTCACCGACCTGAACCGCTGGTCGATCCTCGGTCTCGGCGTCTTCGGCCAGGTCCTCGCTCGCGAAGGCTGCACCCCCCAACCCATCGCGGCCGGTCGCATTGCCCACCAGGACAAGCCGATTACCTGGCAGTTGGGCACGCGCCGTTATCAGGTAGTCCGTATTTTCGATGAGGCCGATGCAGGCCACGTTGACGAGTGGATTACCTTCATATCCGTCGTGGAAGGCGACACTACCGGCAACTGTGGGCACGCCGATGCAGTTTCCATACTGACCGATCCCTTCGACAACCCCTTCGAAGAGATACCGCGAGTGATCCCGTTCGAACGCACCGAAGTACAGCGAATCTGCGAGCGCAATTGGATCCGCGCCCATGGACAGTGTGTCCCGGACGATGCCGCCGACTCCCGTTGCCGCCCCGTCGAAGGGGTCAACGTATGACGGATGATTGTGACTCTCGATACCCAGTGTGATGTAGACCGGTTCCTCGGTGTCCGTCGGGAGGGCCACCACCGCTGCATCGTCTCCCGGCCCGATGATGACCTGTTCGCCCGCGGATTCGAATGCAGACAGGAGCGGGCGGGAGGAACGGTACGCGCAGTGCTCGCTCCAGAGGTTTTCGAACAGCGCCGCCTCGGCAGCGGTGGGCTCGCGACCGAGTTCGTCGACGATCAACGCGCTGTCCGACTCGGACAGGGTCATTGGGCGGGCTTTACCCGACCCTGGCCATAGCCCTTTCCATGGCACGGCCGGTGGCGCAACACCCTTGACACCGGCGCCCGAGACGTCAGGTGATGCCTACGAGTACTGCCTCAGCAACGTGGACCGGCGGTCTGGAAGATGGCGACGGCTCGCTCTCAGTCGGGAGCGAGGCGTTCACTGTACCGTACACATACGCGTCGCGCTTCGGGGATGGCGAAGAGACCAACCCCGAGGAACTAATTGGCGCAGCAGAAGCAGGCTGTTTTGCGATGGCGTTTTCACTCGAACTCCAGGAAAACGGGTACGACCCCGAAGAGATCCAGGCTACCGCGTCGGTTACCCTCGATACTGACTCGCTCGAAATCACGACGATCGAACTCGACGTAACCGGTCGCGTGCCAGACATTGACGAAGACACGTTTGCCGAGCTCGCCAACGGCGCCAAAGAGGGGTGTCCGGTGTCCAAGGCGCTCGCAGGCCCGGAAATTACGTTGACTGCGTCACTGGCCTGAATCCTCGGCCTCACCCCTCCGTGGCGTAGAGGGAGTAGACAATCACTGCAAAGCCGATGGCAATGAGCGAGCTTTCGATGAGTAACCCGACCTCGAGTTGGGTCTCGAAAGCGATGTCGACCACCCCGGCCAGGAACGAGCCCACAGTCACGAAGCCAAAGCCGATGGCCAATGCTCTGAGCGAGCGCGCACCCGTGCGCTGGTAGGCCCGAGCAGAGAAGTAGGTGATGACGCCACCGAGGAGTAACGTCACGGTTTTTACTGCGACGAGCGCCGCTTGGATCGAAACGTGTGAGCTCATGTTTCCTTTCGGACCTCCGACCAGAGTGATGCAAGCCGTTCCTCGGCCCGCCGGGGCCGGCGGGCGATATCGACGCCGAATTCACGATCCTCCGAAAGGGCGATCACGACCTCTTCGAACGCGATCGCGTACCGCGTTGCGTGCTGGCCATCCGGACGGATTTCGACCCCCTCTTCGAGGAGAGACGCATCGGTCAGTAACTCGAGTTTCCGGTACGTGGTCGAGAGCGGGATGTCTGCCTCCTCGGAGATGCGATCTGCGGTCATTGGTTCGTCCAGGACCGTGACGATTTCGCGGCAGTCGGGGTCGTCGAGCGCATCCAGAACCGTCTGGAGATCGACAGACTGGTCGTCCGCGAACGGGTCACGGACCATTTCACACCTGAGCCACCCGGGCCGGGGATAAAACGTCTCCGACCGCGCGGTGGATCGACCGGGGTGCTTTTTTCCTCTGGCTCCGAAACCCGGGTGTGCTGACGGTCGAGCTCCATACCCACTCGGAGCACTCGTACGACGGCCGCGATCCGGTCGATCGCCTCCTCGAACGGGCCAGCGCGCTCGACCTCGACGCCATCGCTGTCACCGACCACGACGAGATGGCTGGGACACGCGAGGCCGTCGAACTGGCCCCAAACTACGATCTACTGGCGATCCCCGGGCTCGAGGTCTCGAGTGCGGCCGGGCACGTCCTGGCGCTCGGCGTCGAGGAGATCGTTGCCCCCGACCTGTCCTTCGAGACGACCATCGAACGGATTCACGAACAAGACGGGATTGCCGTCGTCCCCCATCCGTTCCAAAAATCCCGGAGTGGCGTGCTCGCGAACATCACTCACGACCAACTGACGGCGGCAGATGCCATCGAAGTGTACAACTCTCGCCTGCTCACGGGCCGCTCCAATCGGAAGGCGGCGCGCTTCGCCAGAGAACGTGGGATTCCAATGACGGCGGGGAGTGATGCCCATATCAGTGAGATGGTCGGCCAGGCACTCACCCACGTCGAGGCGGAGGACCGATCCGTGGCTGCGATCCTTTCGGGTATCGCCGACGGCCGGACCACCGTCGAAGGATCCCGTACCCCCTGGCACATCAGTTTCAGGCAGGCGGCAGGTGGACTCAAACGGCGTCTGACCGGTCGCGTGTCACAACTCCTCGAGTGAGCTGAATCGGCAAAGCCTTCCCACCCGCACCCGGACTCGTGGGCGTGCCCACACGCGTCGAAACCGATCCCGACGGGCTCGATTTGGCCTGGGTGATGCAGGTCACGTTCGTTCTGACGATCGCCATCGGCGCCCCGCTCGTGGCTGGACTTTCGTTGTTGTGGCAACTCCCGACCTGGAATGCGCGGGTGTTGTTCGCCGTTCGCGTCGGCGCGCTGGTCTGGCTCCTTACCGCAGTTGGCGTCTATTGTTACGCGCGTTGGTATCGGTAGTCACAACTCGTCGACGTATCGGAAGTCGACGCCGGCCCGGCTGGCGGTTTCGGCGTCGCGCTGGCCGTCACCCACGAACACGGCCGCAGTCGGCTCCAGATCTAATTGATCGATCGCCCACAACAGCGGAGCCGGGTCGGGCTTGTAGGTGTCGAGGCTGTCCCGTCCCACCACGGCATCAATCCGTCCATCGAGCCCCTGGCGTTCGAGGGCAATCCTGCAGGCCGAATGGGCGTTCAGCGAACAGACAGCGACCGGTCGATCGGTCGGGATCGTCTCTGCGGTGGGGAGTCTACTCGCCGTTCGCGCCCCTTTCCGTTCGTGTTCGGCGATCACCGACTGGACACGGCGGGCCAGTCCCTCCTGTTCGGCCGTTTCGAGGAGGTCCCAGAGTGACGCACCCTCACAGTCCAGGCCACGCGCCCGGAGGACGGCTTCCACCTCGTGTCTGACGTCTCCCCAGTCCACGTCCAACTGCACCAGCGTCCCGTCGAGATCGTAGACGACACCGTCGTACTCCTCGATCACGCTCACACCTAGTCGACTGGTCAGGAAAGGATTATCGGTCGGTATCGAGGAGTTCGCGAGCGATGAGCGACTTTTGGATTTGGGTCGTCCCCTCGTAGATCGTGGTCACCTTCGCGTTACGGTAAAAGCGCTCGACGTCGCTTTCCACATATCCGTACCCGCCGTGGATTTGGATCGCTTCATTGGTGACGTCAATGGCGCCCTCGCTGGCGAAGTACTTCGCCATGCTCGCCGCCATGCGGGCCTGGTTGCCTCGATCCATACGCCGCGCTGCATCCCAGGTCAGTAACCTGGCTGCCCGGACTGTGGTGGCCATCTCCGCGAGTTTGTGTTGGATCGCCTGGAATTGTGCAATCGGTTGGTCGAACTGCTCGCGCTCGGTCGCATACGATCGAGCCTCGTCGAGGGCTGCCCGGCCAAGCCCGACGGCTTGGGCTGCGATGGCAACACGCCCCCCGTTCAGGATCGACAGTGCGGCAGCGAGGCCGCGCCCCTCTTCTGTCAATCTGTATCTCGCCGGAATCCGAACGCCATCGAAGGTCAGTGCTGTGGTGTCACTTGCTCGCAATCCGAGTTTGTCCTCCGGCTCACCCACCTCGATTCCAGGCCGATCCTTCGGGACGAAAAACTGGGTAATTGAATCGTCGTCCGCCGGATCGGTCTTTGCGAAGACGATGACGACATCGCTGCGCTTGCCGTTGGTGATCCACTGCTTTTCGCCATCGATGACGTATTCGTCACCGTCTCGTGTGGCGGTCGTCGTCAGTTGGCGGGGGTTAGAACCGGCACCGGGTTCGGAGAGTGCAAACGCACCGACGGGGCGGCCAGTAGCCATGTCCGGAAGCCATTCGTCGGCGACCGCGTCTTCGGCGAAGGTGGCGAGACAGTCAGTTGCAAGCGAATGCACCGAGAGCGCTGTCGCGACGGGCAACGCACCGTAGGCGACTTCTTCGTTCACGATCGCCGCCGTTCGTCGATCGGCTTCGAGGCCGCCGTAGGCCGTCGGCACTGACAGGGCAAGCAGATCCAAATCGGCCAACGTATCCCACACGTCTTCCGGGAAGGTTGCGGTGCGGTCGGCCTCGGCGGCGACCGGCCTGATTTCCTCCCGAGCGACGTCCCGGACGGTCTCCCGGATCGCCGACTGTTCGGCCGTTAACTCCATGCTCGCCGTTCACGACCGCCGGGCAAAAGGGTGGCGTAGATCTCAGTTGTCGGCCACGAGATCGATGTCGAGGAAGTCTTCGACCGACGAGACGACCGACCCGCCGACGCCGGCTTGGGTGGCTCGCCCTTGTTCGAGCGCCAGCAGTTCTCGTTCGTCGACGTCCAGTTCAGCGGCCAGTTCGTCGAGTTGGTACCCGGCCGCCTGGCGCGCCTCGCGAAACTGCTCGCCGTAATCCGCTACAAGATAGGGGAGTTGGTCGGCTTCGTAGTCAGCACCACTCTCCCAGTGGGAGGCGTCGCCCTTGGTTGCGTCGTGCATGCGTGCGGCGTTTTGGGCGGCTCGTTTCCGACGGCTCTCGCCGTCGCTATCGTCACGGCTACCGCTGTCGGTTCCACCTGTTTCGTCGAGTTCGGCACACTCCGCACAGACTTCGAGTTGGGCACCAGCAACGGCCGCCGTCCGGAGATCGACGTCCTCGGCGCCACAGAGTTCACAGCTCCCGCCGGCGCTGCGGCCACCGCCGCCGGTCGAGTATTTTGCCATACGTCGCGTAGCGGACAGACCGCCTTGAAACGCCCGCTTCGGGCCGGGGCAAACGAAAGTGCTTTTAGTCGGTCGCGGGCAATCCTGCATTGCACTGTGCGTGGGTAGCCAAGCCAGGCCAACGGCGCAGCGTTGAGGGCGCTGTCCCG
>CAZKGF010000108.1:0-6867 GCA_964552115.1 uncultured Halobacteriales archaeon | reverse complement strand
GCTGGAATGCTCACGATTCTCGAACCCCTGGTTCAAACGATGGCCCAACTCCCGGCCGCAATTGCGCGGCCGCTGGGTCTGTCGCCTCAGTTCGAACTAGTCTTATCCGATCGAGCGTGGTGGGTCATCGTACTCGTCGGCGGCCTGGTCATCGGCTTTCTCGCCGGCGCCGGCGCGTACGTCTTCCGGTGGACGATCCCAGAAAGTACTGCAGAGGTGCGGCGCCGATCGATCGACGAGGGGCTGCCCCGGACGGTCGCGTTCATGTTTGCGCTTTCGCGGGGTGGCATGAGTCTCCCGGACCAGTTACGCACGCTCGGGGACAATCGCGCCGTCTACGGCGAGACTGCACGTGAAGTGAGCGTTGCCACCCGTGAGATGGATTTATTCGGTCGGGATGTCGTGTCCGCAGTCCGCCGAATGGCCCGACGCACGCCCAGCGAGCAGTTCAAGACCTTCGCCGAAAACCTCGCCAGCGTCCTCCAAAGCGGGAGCAATCTTCCCTCGTTTCTCCGCGACCAATACGAGCGATACCAGGAGGAGGCAGAGGCTCGCCAGGACGACATCATCGATCTCCTGGCGACGATCGCCGAAGCGTACGTGACTATCTTCGTCGCCGGGGTGTTGTTTTTGCTCACGATCCTGCTCGTCTTTGGGCTGACAACGACGGATACGCTGTGGCTCCTCCAGGGGATGGCGTACGTCATGATCCCGTTGGCGAACGCGGGATTCGTCGTGTTCCTTATGCAACAACTCGAGGCACTGGGGATCGCCTACAGTTCCGGGAGTGGCCAGACCGGCTCGCTCCGGCCAACCACGCCGACGAAACCCTCGGTTTCCGGCGGGCAAACCGACGGAGGCGCGTCGACACTTCGGCGACAACTCGCCAGGCACGATGCCATAGCTCGTCTCACGGGCCTGCTTGGCCGACCGCTCCAGGCCGTGTTCTGGCGGCCAGAACGGATTCTGTACGTGACGATCCCGATCGCCACAATTGCCTTCGCACTCCGAGTGCCACGAGCGCTTCAGGCCGAAGGAATCACGATCCGGATTCTCGACGACCTGATCGTCCAATCGCTCCTATTCGTCCTGGTCACGTATGCGATCGTCCGGTGGTTGTACAAACGACGCATCCGTCGGATGGAGACGGCTATTCCGGAGCTCCTGGAGCGGTTAGCGAGTCTCAATGAAGCCGGTATGAGCGTCGTCGAAAGCCTCGATCGCGTCCGGGCCAGTGATCTTGGCGTCCTGTCACCCGAGGTGGAGCGACTGTGGCGGGACGTGCAGTTCGGGGCGACGATCCGCGACGCGTTGCTCCGGTTTGGCAGCCGCGTTCGGACGGTCGCGGTGACACGCGTGGTGACACTGTTGACCAATGCATTGCGGGCCTCTGGACGGCTTGGCCCCGTGCTCCGAATTGCCGCCCAACAGGCCCGGGCTGACCTTCGCTTGCGCCGCCAACGCCGGCGGGAAATGCTGACGTATTTGATCGTCATCTACGTGGCATTCTTCGTTTTCTTGCTCATCATCTTCGCCGTCAACCAGGTCCTCGTCCCGAGTCTCCCGGAAGCCGTCCCGACACCCGACCCCGAACAAACCGCTCGGCTTGGCGTCGGGACCGATCAGTTCGCCCAGATTGGCCGCGCGGACAAACCCGCCTATATGCTCCTGTTCTTCCATACGGCACTGATCCAGTCTGTGTGTTCGGGGTTGGTCGCCGGCCAACTTGGCGAGGGGACGCTGCGAGATGGTGCCAAGCACGCGGCGGCCATGCTCGCGATGGCGTATCTGTTGTTCGTCCTGGTGTCGAGCCCGGTGGCCTCATTGGGGCTGGCCGACCAGCCGACGACCGAGCACACGGTCGAACTCGAGGGAGCAACGCTGTCCGACGGCGGCTATGTCGCCGTCCACCGAGAGTCAATCAATGGGACGATCCTGGGGACGACGGGGTATTTGGCGCCCGGTCACCACTCCGACATCGCTATTCAGTTAGCAGAACCGATCGACCAGGGCGAAGCCATCGCAATCGTCCCGTATCACGACACCAATACCAATCGCATCTTCGACTATCCGGGGCCGCCCTGGCAACCCGGCCTGCAGCAAGTCGACCGCCCCTATCGTTCACTGTCCGATGCGGGAAAACCGGGGATTACGGTCCGTGTCCGCTCGTCGCCCGGGTTATAGAACCGACATCTCAGTGAGTCGTTCGGGGAGATATGTGTCGGTCACGAAGTCGAGGCCGTGGGAGGCAAGGGCTTGCTGTTCGGACTTCTTCCCGATGTCGAGCTGTAGTTCGATCTGTTCTTCCCAGAACTCCGTCTGGAACCGGGGATCCTCGAGTTCGCTCTCGAGGGCGTTGATGTCGGAATCGGATAGTGGATCGGTCGGGAGGTCGTATTCGACGATATCTTCGGGGCGGATCCCGACGTATTCGGCCGCCGGCGTCGCCAGGTATTCCGAAAGGTGGGCACTCTTGATCGATCCGTAGGCCACGGACCCGTAGATCCGGTAGGACCAGGGGTCACCGTCAGTAAAGACGACGACCGGCAGATCGAGGTCGTCGTGGAGGCGCTTTGTCAATCGACGGGTAGCCCGTGCCGGCTGGCCTTTGAGGTGGACGACGATACACCCGTACTTCTCGTCGAAGCCGTTCTCGACGAGCCGGTCGCGCATCCCGCCGGTCTCCACACACAGGACGAACTCGGCATCGTTGTCGAGGAATTCGATGGTGTCGGGATTGTTGGGGATCTGGTAGCCACCCTCACCGACGTCTTCCTGGCAGTGGATCTCCCGCTCACCGCGACGGGTTTGTTCGCGCAACAACAGCGGCCCCATGACCGTCGCTCCGGACTCTTCGGGGCGCATGTGGAAGTCCTCCCGCGTCACTTCGGAGACGATCTCGAGGTCTTCGATCAACTGGTTTGACTCGTCCTGGTCGTTGAACTGTGCTTCGTCGAGGTCCCACGATTCGGAGAGATAGTACAGTTCCCGCAGCGTCGACGAACGGTCCTGATCGAGTTGTTCGCTGAGGAAGTCGATGGTGTAGATGGCCTTGAGGAGTTTTTGGGCGCCGCGTACGCTATTGGCACTCCGCGTCGACGTTCGGTCCCCGTAGACCCAAACGTTCTCGTCTTCGTCGTACTCGATGTTGCTTTTCGTCCGTGTCGGCATCTCCATCTGCGGGATGCCGCCGTCGGCAAACTGGTCGTAGAAGTCTGCCGCCAGGTCGATCAGTTGGTCTCGTGCGTCGTCGTTAGTGCTCATTGTTCCTCAGTTACTGTGAGTTTGGCTGCCTCGATTCCCTCGACGGTGACCTCGCAGTCAGCAGCCGCATCGAGGTCGTACTCCAGGACCGCTTCACCCCCGCTTTCGACCGTCGGGGTCCACTTGATGAAGTATTCGCCATCCATCTCGACGACGTTGGCGCCGTCGACGTCCGTCGGTTGGTCGCTGCAGACGTCCGTAATCTCGGGATCGGCGTTCGTACTCGCGTTGTTTTCGACGCGCAGTCTGACGCGGTCGCCCTCGCGCTCGCGCTCGACGAGGACGTTGTTCATGATGCGAGCCATGGTGTCGTCGATGTCCAACGCCTCGCGGTCGGTCACCGTGGAGAGCTTTTCGGCCATCTCCGGGAGGATGGTCGCCAGCTTGTTCTGTTTCTGCCGGCGTTGTTCCATCGAGCGGCGCTTGTTCAGATAGCTCTTGAGTTCGCGGGCCGCCTCGCGGATGGCGAGTTCGATCTCGCTTTCGATCTCCGGAACGTTCGCGATGGCGTCTTTGGACTCGCTCGTGAAGGGGACGTTCGTCGAAGCGACGTGGATCATGATGACGACCTCGTCCGACGGGATCCCCGAGCCCCCGGGTTGATCTAGCCCATAATTTCGCCAGTTGATCCCCTTGACGACGTCCGTCGTCGCACAGGCACCCCGCTGATAGACGAGTGGGACACGGTTGGCAAACCGGAGCACGTCGCCCTGGCCCTCGGGTTCGAGTTCGCCCCCGTAGGCGATGCCCGCCTCGACGATGAACGGGTCCCCGCCGTGGACGGCCGCGTCGCGCGTGGCCGCAGCGTAGAAGTCCGCGTCGTACTCCTTTTTGAGGCCGGCCTCGACGAGTTCGGCCGTGATCGGCGACAGACAGTCCGTCGGCGGGGCGATGATGTCGGTTGCTCGCATGGCCTCGAGTAACTCGGAGGCAGCGTCGCGATCGTCGGCCACGTGTGAGACCTTCGGCGGGTCGTCCGGGACCGTTCGCATGACGCCCCACAGTGTTTCCAACACGTTCTCTCGGGCGGTGTCACCGAAGGTCACGTCGTCGTACTCCTCGGTTGCGTCGGCCGCCCGATCGAGCAGCTCAGCCAACTCCGTCCGAGTGATCCGGTGACGTCGATCATCGAGTCCTTCGAACTTGGCGGCGAGGCGGTCGGCTAGCCCCTGAATCGCGGCGTCGTCCTTGCGCTCGCTCGTGGCACGTTCGACGAGTCCGTAGAGATCGGCCGTCAGCGCCTCGCCGTCGACGTCGCCACCGGGTTCGGCACCCAGAACCTGTGACCAGGCCGCCTCGATCGCGTTCTCGCGGACGGTCGACCCGAATGTGGTGTCGTAGTCGGCTTCGGTTTTGTCGGCGAGATTGCCGACCAGTTCGACGAGGTCGTGGTGACTGATCCGTTCGTGATTCCCGACGCGCTCGGCCACCTCTGAGGCGAAACTGGCGGTCGCCTGGCTTCCCTTGTTGGCGACGGCTGCCTCGACGGCTGCTCTGACGTCGGCGTCTTCGTGGGTCTTGGGGGGCTGCCAGGCCATTTCGCGGCCGAAGTGGCGGTCTCGGAAATCGTCGATGACGTTATCCGCCGTCTTCTGGCCAACACGGGTGAACTCCTCCTGGAGAAAGCCCGACAGCGAGTACGAGTCGGTCCCATCGAGCATCTTGATGAGCGTGCCGAGTTCGACGCCATGGGGGTGGGGCCGGATTTCACTCGTTTCGTCGGGCAGGTCGTCCGTGACACGCTCGTATTTGAAGTGGCCGTCGGGCTCGCGGAGTTCGACGCGTGCGTGGGGATTGACGACCGCCGTGTGTTTGATGTAGTCCTGGAGTTGCTGACGGGCGCGCATGTTCCCCTCCATTTCGAGTTCGATGCGAGTCCCGTGGGGTCGATCCCAGGTGGTCGTCGATTCGTGATCGATCTGGGGTTCGTTGTCGTCGGTGTCGATTATGAGTTCGAAGTACTGGGCCTCGTCGGAACCCTGCGTCCGGGAGGTGATCTTCGCGGGCTTGCCGGAGGTTAACTGGCTGTAGAGGACTGCTGCAGAGATTCCAATCCCCTGCTGGCCACGGCTGTTCTTGACGGAGAGCGGACCGTCGTTGACGACGACGAAGTTTTCGTCGTATCCGGTTTCGCCGGGAACAGAGATATCGTAGACGAACTCCGGCGGCTCGGTTTCACGGACCGACGTAACAGGGAGAAGGCACATGTCCGATTCCGTGATTCCCTGTAGCTCGTGGATGGCAGTCCAGATCGTCCGCAGCCGTTCCGTTGGGCGATGCCCCGAATCGAGCAATCCCATTTCCTTGAGATTGTGAACGAATCGCGGTTCCTCGACGTATTCTCCATCCATCGCGGCTTCGATCACTGCTTGATACTCGGCAGCGTATTCCGGGGATGCTTCGATTCCGACACCAGCGAGTAGCCCGGGAATCGTGTCGGGAACAGTCTTGGTATTGACAGTCCCAACCCGCAGGTCGTCGAGAACATCAACCGGGACGCGCTTGTGGCCTTGCTCCCCTTCGCTGCCGGGTTGGTCGAACGCCGAGAGGAGTGTGGCGTCGGCACCGTATACCTTCGTTTTGTACGCTGTCCCCGGTTCATCGTTGTACCCCTGCATATCGTCACGTTCCTCGACACTCGCCATGACTCCGATCGAGTTCCACAGGATCGCGAGTTGTCGGGCGAGCGTCTCCGAAACGGTCGTGTGCGAGAGTTCGTTACTCGGATGGGAATCCGACCCATCGCCCTGATAGAGGCCGGTGATGAATTCCTGTTTTGCTGCGTCACTAGCTCTAAAAACGAATTCCGGGATGCGTTTCTCGTGCGCGCCCGTCCCACACGTTTGATGGAGGAACTTGACGAGCGGCGTGCCAAACGCCTTGACGCGCGTGGAGTTTCGCTCGCGTTGCACCGTCGTGATGGACCCACCGATCGTGGCCAGAGCCTCCTCTGCAGCGTCGATCAATCCGTCTTCATGGGAGCCGAACGTGAGGCCCACCTGGCGGGCATCCGCGTGTCCCTCGGCGACGTAATAGCCGAGCAGCCGCATGACATCACTTGATAGTGGCACGTCGACGGGAATTGTGGTTTTCTTCCCCCCGACTTGATACGATTGAAAATGACAGTCTTGCGTCCTCGCTTTTTCTTCCCAGCCGAGTTCGATCACGGTCTCGGCGGGGAGATACCCCTTCGGGATATAATTCGTCTCGAGACTATCTTTGAGGATGTCGACACCGTTCGTCCGGTAGTAGGTCCGGTTTCGGGAACTGTCTTCGGACGGGGGTTTTCGGACCATCTCCCCCTGTTTCAACGATTCGAGCGTCTCCGTGTCGAATCCGTAGACATACAATCGGCCGTCTGCGAGGGCTGCTGGATCGAGATATTCGAGTATGTTGACTGACTCGATCTCCGGGCCCATGGACGGGAGTTGTTGGGGGGCGAGGACGGTATCGCCGGGTTCGATCTCGGCTGCTGGAACTTCTTTCGTCTCGCCGGCGGCCGTCAGTGTAAACAGGCTATGATTCCCGGTTACTTCCACCGTCCGACCCTTTTCGGTCGTGAGTTCGAACGTCCGCTCGTCTGTTTCGTGTCTGATTGCATGC
>CAZKGF010000107.1:0-6901 GCA_964552115.1 uncultured Halobacteriales archaeon | reverse complement strand
TCACGCCCGGGGCGGTCGAGGCATCTCATCGCCTATCACGACCACGATCCGGGGTGTGTCGGCGGCGTCGGGGCACTCCTCCGCACGTTCAATGGGCAACGGGCCGTCGATGGTCGCGGCTTCCTCGTCTGTCAAGCGGACTGTCATCGTTGCCGTCATCGTACCGGCTCCGGCGATACTGTCGGGCACGCGGTCATCGCCCACGCGATAGTTGACTGGCTGGGGCCGCATATCGTACTCGTCCATTGCCGGCACGTAGATACAGGCTAACGCCTGCGGGCGGTCGATCGGTTCACGAAACACGAATTGATTCTCGATGGTCACCGTGCCCACGACAACCTCACCCCGGTCACCCACGCTTGCCTGTTCATCGAGGCCGATCTCGTAGGTGACCTCGCTGGCAACGGCATCGCCCCCGACAAGGGCCACCGCGACGAGGATGACGGCCACCACTGCAAACCGGGCGCTCGTGGGGGACGGATTGAAATTTCGCTCACGAACAAGGTATCCGAGCCCGAGGAACAGCCCGGCTGAGACGAGCAGTACCAGAAACGTCCCGTTCGCTCCAACATCGAATCGGGAGAGGGTGTAGACAACGAATGCGAGGTAAGCCGCCGCGGCGAGGACGGCGAACACGAAGACAAACGTTTTGCGGGCCGCGGCGAGCGCTGCCACGAGCAGGACGATGAAGGCCAGAAGTAGCAGGAGTGCCCGAACTGTGATGGATAGTTCGAACACGATATCGCGGGCGAAGTACGCGACCGCCGCTATGCCGAACAGCACGCCCACCGCGTAGAGTATCTTCGCCGGATCGACCTCGAAATTCATCGCTCTATCCTAGGGTGTGAGGCCGACTCACGTTCAGTCATCGTTGGGGCGCGGTAGGCGGATGGGCGGGTTAGGGCTACCGATTGAGATGTTCAGGAACAGGTTCGAAGTCCGAGCCGAAGGAAAATCCATGCCTTCCAGGTGATGGGGGGGAATTCCCATTTCATGGGTCAGATCAATGTGCTGGGTATTCGAAGTAGTTTGGTCAATAGCAATCCAGTAAAGACTATGGGTTTCTGGTCTGGAGACCAATCGATTCAGCAAAGAATACGCAGTCTTTCTTCCGAAGTGATTCACCAAGCTTAATATTCGGTGTGCTATTCATCGTCGGAACTAGTGGTGTTAGATTTGGGGTCGTTGTTGGAACTTCTATGACGAGGTCCGTCGGATGCCATACCAGGTGAGTCCAGCAGCAATTGACATGGCGAGTACAAGTACGCTGATTGCTACTTGAGTATTCCTTATAGTTAACACCCGTTGAATTCGGAACGATAGAAAATACACGATGTAAGCGACGAGAATTGCCGCTGGTAGGGCCGTGGTCTCGTTTCGCCAGCTTCGAAAACCGATGATGACGAATACAAGCCCAATTGAAAAATGGGCGAAGAACAAAATCTCTGGTAGGTTTCCCAACCCCCGGTTAGAGAACAATACACTGGAATATCCCCAGATGATCCACCCGATGATTCCCAATCCCAGGATGATGAGTAAAAATATTGGAATATTTTTCTGTTTCAATGATAGCGAGGGCGAACTGGGGAGCAAATCTATCTGCCTCTATTCGTGAGGTTCTTCTTCATAGTTGCGACATCCGTGTGTTTGGTTAATTGGGAACAGTGACAAATCCTGTCCAGTTAGAAACTGGTGGCATTGATGGCGTCATTTTCATGGCGCAATAACTTGCATGACAAGATTACCGAACTCGATACTATGCCACATTACGGACAGTAAACGATACGAACTCGTTAGGACAAAATCGGAACGATTCAACTCCTCAATGGAGGGCTAAGGCCTACTCCCTCGGCAGCGAGTCGATGATGAAGTCCCGATAGCCTTCGATGACATAGCGTCCGCGACCGGTCAGTCGGTACTCGTTCGTGCGTTTGTCCTTGGCCACCTTGTCGATCAACCCCATATCATCGAGCTCGTCGAGGGTGGGATATAGTTGACCGTGATTCACCGGTTTCCGGGTCATGATCTCCATCGCGTCTGCGACGCGAAGCCCGATCGGCTCCTCGATAGATGCGAGCACGAACAGGACGTCACGTTGGAAGGCATTCAGGTCGCGGGGAATCTCGTAGTCGGTGTAGTCGATGCTTCCAGCGGGCGGGGTGATCTCCGAAGTTTCGTCCTCGCTCGACATGGGCTGGGTTTCCACGCTGTCGGTAGAACCGCATCCTTAAAATACCTATTGTAATTGAAAGGGGTTGGTCGAAAAACTGAAGCTTGCTATCGATTTATCACCCCTCACGATTCTAAAGACCTTCATATACCCTCACTCAGACCGGACAACCTAAAATTTAGCAGATTCTGTTGGTCGCAATAATACCCAGATACACAAGGTATGGACTGAGGGATTCTACAAGCCTTGTGTTAAAACGAGAAGAGCCGGAGTAGTTTGATTCCCACGGTAAAACGTTCCTGTCTCTACCTGAGTACGACTAATAACCTTGTAATAGTAAGGTATATACTGGATGGTGCCAAGGGAGTTGCGTTCACACATGAACCTCGAAGAAACGCTCCGGACGATGGCCGATGACGAGCGAGCAATCAGCCCAGTTATCGGGGTGATCCTGATGATCTCCCTGGCCGTGATCGTCGCCTCGATGGTCGGGGGATTCACCCTCGGCATGGGGGATAACATCCAGCAGCAACCTCCCGACGCCGGGTTCACCTTCGACTACAACGCCAATGCTGGAACAATCACCGTCACGCACGATGGTGGACAGCCGTTCACCGAGGACAACACGCAGAGTCTCATCGTCAGACAGACCGGGAGCACGACCGCCAGCGTCGTCTGGGTCGATGGCTCGACTGGATCGTTCCCTGTCACGGCCGGTGACCAGATAGCACCCAGCTTCACGCTCGTCTCCGGGGATGAGATCCGGGTCGTCTGGCTCTCGGCCGACGGCTCCTCGACGGACACGCTCGATCGATTCAGAATCCCCTGAACGTCGTCAGTTACGAGAGTGAACCTGAGACGATGATACACGACGAATCCGGACGCTTGCCGGATCGCCACTGGGACATCGCCTAGTGTCCTGGGTGTGACTACGAGTCACCCATAGAGGAGCTCACGGTCGAGGTGATGACCTTCTGGCGCTGTCCGCGGTGTCAGTGGCAACTCCGAAGTCTACCAGCAGGGGCGAGTGAGGAATACCGAGAACGCCTCCGACGTTGGTGAGGCGTCGGGGACGAGCTAGGCGCGAGCGCCGCGAAGCATGATGTCGCTCTCCTCGACGATCTCAGACCCGCTCCGGCTTTGCTCATAGGTCTCCTCCGCCCATTCGAAGGCGGATACGGTGTCGTTGATGATCGCTCCTCGGAGTCCACCACCCGGTTCGTATACCCCAACCCAGACCCCGACGTCCTCGACGATGGCCAAGCCGAAGGGTACGCCCCGTCCATCCAACCGTCGAATATCCGCCTGCCCCGACTCCATGGCCTCCTGCACCTGCTGGTGATAGGCGGTCAGGACGTACTCGAGGACCTGGTTCTCGAGGACGTACTCCATCTGAAGCCCCTGATTGGTGATCTGGTCGTAGAAGAAATCGACGTGTCGGGGGAGCACGACCGGCGAGAGTCGTTTGACGAACATCGCCTCGGGTCGTTGGACCATGTCCTCGAGCCGGAGGATCGGTTCCTGTGGAGCTATCTCATGAGAGACAAGGACCTCGGCCTCTTCGAGCAGTCGCATGTCGATATTGACATCGCTGGGTAAGCTCGCCAAGAGTGGATGGGCGTCGTGGAGGCTCGTGAATCGCTGTTCAAAGGACCGGTACTCCAGATAAGCGAGTTTGCCGAGGAGCGTGACCTCGTGACCCTCCACCTCGGGGGTGATGAAGCCCGCATCCCGGAAGTCGGCCAGCCAGCGATTGATCGTCGACCGTGATTTCTCTAACCGGTCCTCGATATCGCGCTTGTCCGTGACGCCTTCGTCAAGGCATTCGAGGAGTCCCGTTCGGCCGGCGATGACCTCGAGCAGCGCGCGAACGGGAGTTCGTTCCATGTAGATCGGTATGTGTTGATTAACCGTGAGAGATGATAATTTATGAGTCATTAAACCCGGTTCCAGGGTCTGACTCTAGTTCACTCGACATTTCGGTAGGTCGAAATAACTGGATTCTCGATACCTTCGAATGATTTGTGGCCCTTCCCTTAATTCCTGAATCACTAGATGAGATAAAAACCACGTCGTGGGTTCCGAACCGCGGGGTGAATTGATATTCTTCGCCGTGCCCTTGGAATCGGCCGGTGTGACAATCATGGGGGACCAGTCAGTGAAACAATCGGGGCTCTCACCAGTCGGCTTCTGTACTCGTGGGTGGGGTGAATCGAGAAGGAGGTCTTCACCATGAGCCAAGGAGTCGGTGAGCTGGTGATCGAGCGACCCACGGCAGCAACGATCCGAGACCTCGCGCGAATCGTTTCCGGACGGCGTGTCCAACTGGAGTCCGTCCGTCTGGTCGGTGACGCGCCCACACTCCAGGAAGTTCTCGTCACATGCGCCGACGGCGACATGCGGTTGATCGGGGACGACGATCACGAAGTCGCCAGCTCCGATACCGAATCCATTGGGGTGCCTACCGAGTTACGTATCTCCATCGGACCTGCAGGGGACAGTCATCGGACTCCGGCACCTCCTGGCTCTGGGAGTTCCACTTCTCCAGTCGCGAATGGTGGGACCCTCGCTGATCCGCTCGAGGGAGAGCACCTTCTCCCCGGGGAGGATCATCCAACGACGGCCGACTGGGTTGCGGAGACCGCTGAACGAATCGGCATCGACTCCGATTCACTCGTCGAGATCGCGACTACAGTCCATGAGCAGGAGCGAAGCGCACAGTTACGTCGAAGCCTCGAGCTCGCGTTCGAGCATCACCTCGAACGGGCGGACAAACGAGGCCGAGGCTATGTCGAGATTCGAACGGCCAACTCGCCTGGACCGGGGCAGTATCACTACCTGGACAACGGGAAGGGTCGTGGAGGTGCGCACTACTTCCGAGGCTTGACGCCGGCCATGAAGACCGACATCCGTCAGCTTTCGACCGCTGAGAACCTCACCGTCCTCGCCGAAGGCGAGGCGTACATCTCGGTGAGCTATGAGCAGTTTGACGTCGCTGCTGACGTCGGGTTCGTAGAGCGGGTGATCTCGGATGTCTTCGATGGTTCGTTGTCTGATATCGTTGCTGTCGAGGAGGTCATCGGGCGGGAGGTAACCTGCTCGTGGATTGCCTGAATTTCTCAAGAGCTTATTGTAATTCGTCGATCCGATCCAATCCTCAAATCGCATAAAGTTCCCCTCCCCAGAAAAAATAGATGGGTTGGATTTATCTCCTTACCCTAGGGATCACAATTATTTCATAGTTACAATGATTCGTGCATCTATCGAAGATACCGTTGTATTTCTCATTGATGAAAATCTCTAGCGACCTTCCTGACCGTTTTGTTTGGACAATGAACGATAGATCTTCGATTCTATTGAGGCACAAGCCTGATAGGATTTGTAGTTTCCAGTGGAACTAACAATTATTGTGTAGTTTAGCTCAAGACATCCTCCAGTACGGCGGTGGCGAGTGCTTGAGCAAGAAGCGGTGGGACGGCGTTGCCGACTTGTCGGTAAGCCTTCGATCGGGGAACCGGAAACCGGTATCTGTCCTTGAACGACTGGAGTCTGGCTACCTCGCGAACGGTAAAGGAGCGGGCTTCCCGTGGATGGATCGACATATGGCCATCCTTCTCGATATGGGCCGTAACCGTGGAAGCAGGTTTGCGTGCATCTTGCTTGGTGTATTGATCAATGAAGACGTCCGATCGGTATCGGTGAAATTCGTCATTTAGATCTTTGGTGCTCCAAGCGACACCTTCCCCTAGTAGCTTGTACAGACTCAAATCGTGTAGATTGTGCCCCCGACACTTGTGGTTGTGTAGCTCCCCATCCTCCCACTCCTCCGGGGGGACATCACGAACCCAACGTTGATATTCTGATGCAGGTGGAATCTCGTAAGAGGTCGCCTCCTCGGGAGGCATCTTACCGCTTGGGGAAACAGGCGGAAGATCAAGGATAGCGTCGGCGACGGTCATCCAGGGCTCCCGGGTATCCTTGCTTATCCGAAAGGAGCCGAGTTCCCGGTCCACATCCACCGTGAACTCGCCAATGGTCGAGACGCCGGAATCCCGGACCGGATTCATATTTCTCTCGTCGTCATTGACGGGCTCCCGATGGGTGGCCCACTCCTCCATAATCGGATTGTCCTCTCCCAGCCGGTTGCCGAGGAAGAAGAGCCGCTTCCGTCGCTGGGGAACGCCGTAATCCGCGGCGTCGAGCGTCCGGACATCGACCCGGTAGCCTGCATCTCGGAGCCTTCGCTTTATCAGTTCGACTACGTTTTCTCCAGCCTGCGTCGTCGTACTCCTCATGCCGACTACGTTCTCCATTAGCAGCGCCTTCGGCTCGAAATGCTCGACGTACCCGATGAACTCCTCGTACAGGTAATGCCGGTCGTCGGTCAGGACCTTCGATTCTTCCACCAGGTCCTCCAGCAGATCACCGGGATCGTCGGTCGAATCGTCCGACTCCTCAAGCGAGTTGAGTTTGGTCCGGCCAACTACTGAAAACGTCGGGCACGGTGGGCCCCCGGCGATGAGATCCAGGCCATCATCCCCCGTGTTCAGATTGGGAGGATTGACCTTCCGAATGTCGCGTGAATCGAACTCCACTCCGGGATGGTTCTCCGAATATGTCGCCCGGCAGTGTTCCTCACTGTCGTTGGCCCAAAGGACCTCGAACCCGGCTTCCATCAGACCGACCGTGAGCCCACCGGCCCCGCTGAACAAGTCGATTGCGGTGGGTCGT
>CAZKGF010000106.1:0-6939 GCA_964552115.1 uncultured Halobacteriales archaeon | reverse complement strand
GTTCGGAGCTGGATATCAGTGTCTTCGGTGACAGTGAGGATGCCGCCAGGAGCAGTGTTGACGGCGACCATAGGGATGGCCTGAGGGGACGACCGCCGAAATCGGCTGTCGGGGCTGGCGGTCACGGGGACGAGGTCGTCTTCCACAAGGGGATGCTCGAGGAGTTGGCGTTTCACCATGCTGGCAGCATCGCCACCGATCCGGCCACCTGTGTCCTCGGTGAGCGCGATGACGAGTTGCGCAGCCGGCTCCGGATCGGCCGATCGAATCATGACGCGTTCGCCGATGCTGGTACCGGCGTTCTGGCGGGTGAAGCTGTCGATCTGGACGGTATCACGGTCGCGGTCGGCACGGTCCATGCGCTGGAGCTTCGCGGCCGTGAGTTCGCTTCCCTCGATAGCGACGGTATCCCCGGAGCTCACGCCCAAGTCGAGGAGGGTGTCAGCGTCGAGCCGTGCAACTCCGCGCCCCACGTCGTTCGGAGCGGCTTTCGTTACTTCGAGCTTGGTTCCCGTCATAGCTGGTCGGTTTGATTCATTGAGGTTGTATTCAACCACGATCGGGCGCTGGAATGGACGCATTATAGGGGACCAGTCACGGTGCGGCCCTCCCACGTGCGGATCTCTCGTAACCCTAGCAAAGAATGTCCACTGAAGATGTATAGGCGTATCGTCGATGGCGCCGGTCGGGAGCTGCATTCGGTTTCTGTCAGGTACGAGGAGATCGACGGAGGCAGAAATCAGTTCGTCGAGCCCCGATACGAAGCGGGATGACGACAGCCAATGGTGGCGGGTCTCGGCCAGTCGTCAGGGCTGAGCCGTGAGCTTTTCCCTTGTTGGGCCTAGGCCATGGCATGGCACAGGATGCCACGGTGAAAGGAGTTGGAATAAGTGTGAGCGAGGAAGGGATGGGCTCCCCGGCAGTCCTTCTGGAGGCGCGTAACGAGGTGGTGCCGATTTGCATCGGAGCGGAACAGGCCCGACCAATCCACCTGGCTCATGAGAGAACGCCGTCCGAGCGCCCCATGACCCCCTCGTCGAAATGATCACGGAGTTCGGCGGCGCGATCGATTCGGTCGTGTCTTCCGTGAAGTAAAACGACGAACAAGACAGTTCTTCAACTGCTTCTGTCACGTCAGGCCGGCCACCGCCGAAACATGGCTCCAAACCTTCGCCGTCTACCACAATGCGCTTATCTAAACACTACCGTTTACCTACCGAGGATGTGGGTATCGTGGAGCGGTGGATCATAGCGATTTTCAATCTCGTTGAACAGTTTTGCGCACAACACAGCTGGGATCCCGGGGTCAGGCATGCGCATGCTGGTCGAATCCATCCAGAAGTTCCGGGTAGCGGTTGCGGATAGTAACGACGCTGACGTCCGCAACCTCGCCGACCTCGTCCTGGGTAACCGTCTCGTTACAGAGTCGTGCCGCCGCGTAGGTGGCGGCTGCGGCCAGACTAATAGGGCTCCTCCCGGTATGTACCGACTTTTCACTGGCCGCTTCAAGCAGGTCGCGTGCTCGTCGTTCGACTTCATCGGAAACCTCGAGTTCCGACACGTATCGAGGGAGATACTCCGCGGGATCCGCGGGTTCGATCTTGAGGCCAAGCTCCCGGACGATGTACCGGAATGTCCGTTCGAGTTCCTGCCGGGGGATCCGGCTAACAGCGTCCATCTCATCGAGGCTGCGGGGGGCGTCGGCCTGGCGGGCTGCCCCGTAAAGTGCCGCTGTGGCGACGCCTTCGATCGACCGACCGGGGAGGAGGTCCTTCTCGAGGGCACGGCGATAAATCACGGCAGCGGTCTCGCGGATGGCCTCTGGCAGACCAAGGGCACTCCCCATGCGTGCGATCTCGCCGAGCGCGTGTTTGAGGTTGCGATCCTGGGAATCCCTCGTCCGGAATCGTTCGTCCCATTTCCGCAGCCGTTGCATCTTCTCGCGCTGATGCGGGTCTAGCGCGTTCCCGTGGGCGTCCTCGTCTGCCCAGCCGATCAGGCTCGACAGCCCCTCGTCGTGCATGAGCTTCGTCATTGGCGCGCCGACGCGACTCTTCTCGTTCGTCTCGGCGGGATCGAACGTTCTCCATTCCGGCCCGTGATCGATCTTTTCCTCCTCGACGACGAGTCCGCAGTTCTCACAGGCCATCTCGGCACGCTCCTCGTCGGTGACGATCTGTCCATCACATTCCGGGCACATCGTCGGTTCGGTCTCTCTTTCCCGTTCCGTCGTTCGGGACTGTTCTCTCTCAGAGCGAAGGTTCTCCTTGCTCATGATGTGAGTACACACCTCCCGAACGAAACTCCGCTATGTGGGTGGATGCATCCCCTATAGTTGCTCCAGAGGGGTGAATGCTTTGGGAGAACTCAGGACGATGGACTCCGGACACCACTGTCTGAGAGCTATCGAGTTTAGTAATCTGATGATGATCCAATATTTTTCATGGTATCATCTAGCTCAACCATACAAAGGTATTTTTCCAGACTCCGCGTAGAATATACAGGCTACCACTCTTCCATTTGTGGGCACGTAGTCGAATAGAGCGAAAAATACTAGCACCTATCAATGACTTCGATTTTGATTCGAACTCGTCGGATCGATTCTTCGATTTCGTCCCGCGACAATCCCGTAACTTCCGTGGCTTCAAGGTCCCTCTAACCCTCGTTTAGCTCACTTAGATGCCGACAGACCTTGAGCGTGATTTGGGGCTCTATGCCACGATCAGTATCGGCGCGATGATCGGGAGTGGCATCGTTGTCCTGCCCGGCTTGGCTGCTGATATCGCCGGGGCGGCGGTGATCCTTGCGTATCCGCTCGCGGGGCTTATAGTTCTTCCAGCGGCGTTCTCGAAGGCCGAGATGGCGACCACGAGCCGGAATCCGGTGGGACGTACTGTTCATCGACCGGGCGATGGGACCGTTGCCGGGAACCATCGCCGGGCTCGGCGCCTGGTTCACCCTCATGTTCAAGAGTGCCTTCGCGCTCATTGGACTCGGCGCCTACCTCCTGCTGTTCGTCCCTCTTCCAACCGATCTGGTGGCGCTCGGGCTTGGGGTCCTCTTATTGGTCTTCAATCTCGTCGGCATCAAACAGACCGGCCGCCTGCAAGCCACAATCGTGAGTGTTGTCTTGTTCGGTCTGATGGGATTTATCGCCAACGGCGCAATCGGTGGGTATCGCGAATGGGTCGAGGGCGAGGAGTAGCCGGATATCAATCTGTCCTGAATCCAATCAAGCATTCGGGAGATTCGACGGGAAACCGTTACATTTCTCACTAGTTCAGGCGAACTATTCAAGTTGAGGGAAATTCACTCATCCTCACTGACTTCCTCGTTTGATCGCCTCCGAATCATCCATTCTGGGGGTGGCCCATCTGGAGGATCCCCCATCTCGAATTGCCAGGAAAGCTCTTTCAATACCTCATTGTGGTCTTGAGATAATAAGTGCTTGAAATCATATATGTTCATCTCGCCGTCTTCGAGATACTTCACGAGTTGGGCTATCGTGGCATCGGATGTAGAGACCTTTGCCGTTTTTCCCCGTTCATGAAGGACTTTGGACATGCCTTCCTCAACGATGTCAGTCAGTTCTACACCAGATACGTGATCAGCTCCAATGCACGCGAACGCCACCATATCGACTAACGCCTCCTTGAATGCGAGAGTGGCCCGATCCTTCTGGCCGACTGGCCCGAGGTGATAATGGTCATGGAGAAAGTCGTAGGGTGGTGGGGCTTCGAGGTCGGTCGAGTGAATCCGTCTATCTTGCTCGAAAATCTGCTCGATATCTGTCTCGCTTAAATAATCCACCAGAATCCAGAAATCGAAGAGTGAATTAACCACTCGCTCTCGAATGATCTGTCGGCGTCGCCGTTTGGTCTGCGGTTTTAGCTCCGACTCGCCCAAAAGTAACTCCCGATCTGACGAACTCAGGATTCCCCTCGGCCGATCAGTGGCAGTGGGCTTGAGACGCTTTACCATGCGTTGAATAGCCTATGTACGGCGTATCATGTTAACTTAACGGCCCGCCAACGACCTCTATGGCCGTTTGGCTCGGATCTATCGAACCGGCGATTGAGACTCCCCACGGAGTCTTTCGGCCGAGTTTACTCATTCAGTTACGAACTACACAGAAGGTTCGACAATGGCTCGAGGGGCGATTTCCCGGTAGAGCCAAATTTCCCCTAGGTGCGCCCGCTTCAACAGGGCCGCAGGGGCTCAAGCCAAACCAATTGAGGTCGGGTGAGCTGCCCCCAGTCGCCGAGGTAGGCGTTTCATGATCCCGATCGACAATCACAGTGGTAGCCGGGGCCCAGAGTCGAGCAACAACGGCACGGTGGTCATGGACGAGGCGGAATTCGAGTTCCTTTCCCCGGATGCCGTTGCTGATCTCAACCCACGCCAACAAATCGATTATGCCCTCAAACGACGGGGATTCATCGAATGGATGCGAACGTGTGGGAAGGATCCACAATCCGGAGAACCACTCTCGAAGACTACTGTAGAAAACTACGCGCGGCGTCTCCACCAGATTCACCGCTGGCTCTGGACTCGACTGGAATGGTTCCCCAGCCACATCGAGAAAGAACAAGCTGATGAGTTTATCGAGGCGCTCAATGAAGACGAACTCCGGCGCGATGATGGCGACCCCTATTCGGAAAGCAGCAAGCGAAAGTTTTCGGATGTCCTCGTAAAGTGGTTCGAGTTCCGATCCCACCAGTACGGAGCCGACGATTGGACGCCACCGATCGACTTTACAGATGACGTCCCGGTAGACGCTGCGGACCCGTTCCTGAAAGATGAGCGAGCCCGCATCTATGACGCCGCGTTGACGTACAAAACTCCGCCGGCCTATGATAACCTATCACCCGTTGAGCGGGATCGGTGGAAGGCCTATCTCGCCCAGCGACTGGGAAAACCAAAGGCCGACGTTCGGCCCGCTGATTTTGCGGAGCTCCGGACGAGCTGGAAACTCCCGTCTCTAGTAGGGCCGACGCTCGATGGCGCCCTTCGACCGATCGAGATCAATCGAATGAAGACGAACTGGCTCCGGCTCGACAAGGGTACAATTCAAATTCCAAAGGATCGTGCCGCAAAGAATCGCAACAACTGGGAGATCACCCTCCGCGAACGGAGTGTCATCGGGCTTCGTCAGTGGATGAACCAGCGAGCGAACAAGGAGAAATATGACGGCCGAGATGCGATCTGGCTCACCCAAAAAGGGAACCCGTATACTTCGAAGACCCTGAACTACCTCCTCGAAAACCTCCTCACGGATGCGGGAATTAGCCAACAAAATCGCAAGCTCGTTTGGTACTCGTTCCGGAAGTCCACAGCCGAATACGTCCACAGTGAATCGGACGATCTGACCACTGCTAATTTCCTCCGGAGCACCCCAGAAAACGTCCAGAACTACGCCGGGCCGACGCACGAAGAGAAACGGGAGATCCTCAATCGCATCGACGGCTAATGGAAACGTAGTTACGATTGCCAAGGAAGGATCGGCGAACACGCGGATTTGCCGATCCCATTTCCATCGAGCTACCTCCGGCGATTACGTCAGAAAGGGTATTGACTCAGCCCATCCGTGTCAGCGCATCTTGACGGTCCTCGACTGGGGCCTGATCGTATTTCATCGTCGTCTGTTCGCTCTTGTGCCGAAGCTGGGCTTGCGCCGCGGCGAGGTCCTCCTCCCTGGTCATATAGGTTCCAACTGAATGACGAATCGCGTACCAACTCATACGGCGGTTTTCGACCGGAATATCGGCGATCTCACACAGCCGATGCAGGAGATACCGGAGTGACGCAGACTCGTATGGGTTCCCGTCGCGTGTCATCCAAATCGCGTCAGTGTCATCGTAATCGGAATAGGCCTTCCGTTCGGCTATCCACCGCTGCAGGAATTCGGCCGTCCGCTCCTGCAACCCGACGATCCAGTTGTCCGTGTTCTTCGAGCTATCCTCCCTCGGAATTCGGAGGACGGCATTGTCGATGTCGATCCAGGACGTCACCGAACGCTTGACCTCGATTGGCCGGAGGCCCGTATCGAGGCTCACCCAGACGAGCGACGGAATTTTCCAACCATTGGCCCGCTTCCAGTCGGCTGGAACCACCTCACGCTTCGGCTTCTCGAACCGCTGGGCGAGATACGCCCGCCATCGATCCCGGCCAGCCGGGGTGAGGTTGTCGTACGACGGCACGGAGCCGTATTCGAGCGCGGCTTCTCTGATCGCCGTTCGCTCCGTCCGTGTGAGGAAATCACGCGGCTGACTGCGGTCGTCAGAGAACCGAATGTCGGGCTCCCAGTCGGCGTGACCGCGGTCGTGATGGCGCCATTTGAACAGCATTTGGACGGCTTTCTGGCAGTTCGATTTGTGCGTCCCGCTCTTGTCCTGCCTGGCGAGATGCGTCATCCAGTCGTCGGCGTGGTCCGGCGTCACGTTCGCCGTGTACCCGCCTTCCTGCCCCCAGACCCAGCGGTAGAAGAGATCCATCCGGAACCCGCGGGTCTTCACCGTCTCGTAGGCATATCCATCGGCCTCACTTGGGGACTTCCCGAAGGTGAGCAGCCACGAGAGACAGTCCTCTCGCTCGGCCCGGTAGTCATGAAGTTGGCGTGGCTGCAGAAAGGTCTCGGATGGCCCCGGGACGACGTTGAGATCATCGAGCATGGTCTCGATATCAGCCACCCCAACCACCGCCATACCGCACTTCATTGCCGGGGTCAGCAACGTCGATTAATCGTGCGAACGTAATTGGTGGGGCAAATCGAGAAATCGCCAGCGGGCGTCGACGTGTGTGAATCGTTCGAATCGGAGTGGCGTGTGACATTGGTGGGTTCACCGGTTGGCCACCGACGAAAACCGCAGGATGGCACCCGATCTCGATGCTCCGACGGGGATTTGAACCCCGGTCATTGCCTCGAGAGGGCAATATGAT
>CAZKGF010000105.1:0-6968 GCA_964552115.1 uncultured Halobacteriales archaeon | reverse complement strand
GACCAGTACCGCGCCGAGGAGTTCATCGACCTGGCGAAGCGCGTCGGGAGCGGCGGCGAACGCCGCCGCGACCGCCGTCTTCGAGGGAGCAACTGACGCCCAGATCGGCGCGTTGTTGGCCGGCCTCAGAGCGAAGGGAGAGACCGAAGCCGAGATCGCTGGCTTCGCGACGGGTATGCGCGAGGCCGCCCGGACGATTTCGCCTGACAGACAACCACTCGTCGATACCTGTGGCACCGGTGGTGACGACCACGATACCATCAACGTGTCGACGACCGCCGCCATCGTCGCCGCGGGCGCTGGCGTACCCATCGCCAAACACGGCAACTACTCGGTCTCGTCTTCGTCGGGAAGCGCTGACGTGCTCGAAGAGGTCGGCGTGGTGGTCGACGCCGAACCACCCGCAGTCAAGGCCGCGATCGAACGCGACGGAATCGGGTTCATGCTCGCACCGGTGTTCCATCCCGCAATGAAAGCGGTCATCGGCCCCCGGAAAGAAATCGGCATGCGGACTATATTCAACGTGCTCGGGCCGTTAACGAATCCGGCTGGTGCCGATGCCCAAGTCGTCGGCGTGTACGATCCTGATCTCGTGCCCGTGTTAGCGCGGGCGCTCGGCCGGATGGACGTCGAGCGGGCCCTGGTCGTTCACGGGAGTGGCCTCGACGAGATCGGTGTCCACGACACCACAACGGTTGCCGAAGTGACCGGCGAGGACATCGAAGAATACACGCTCGCCCCCGAGGACCTCGGGGTGGACCGCCACGATATAGAGGCCGTCGCCGGTGGGACGCCACGAGAAAACGCACGGGCGTTGCGTGGCATCGTCGAAGGCGACGTCACGGATGCCCGGCGCGACATCGTGGTTGCAAACGCGGGCGCAGCCATTTACGTAGCGGGTGAAGCCGAGAGTCTCGCCGAGGGAGTCGACCACGCAAAGCGGGCGATCGACGCCGGCGACGCGGCACAGAAGCTTGCGGCGCTCACTGGCGTCGAAGCATGACACGCGTGAAGATCTGTGGGGTGACGAACAATGCCGATCGCGATGCAGTGATCGATGCGGGCGCCGACGCCTTCGGCGTCATCGTCGACGTGCCTGTCGAGACGCCCAGAGAAATCGACGCCGAACAGGCTGCCACGCTCGTCGAAGGCGCTCCACCGTTCGTGACGAGCGTGCTCGTGACCATGCCGAAATCGGTCCAGACCGCGGTCCGCCTCAACCACCGCATCGGTGCCGACGCGATTCAGGTCCACGACGGCTTGCCACCGGCCTTCGTTGCCGGGTTGGCCGAACGAACGACAGCGTCCGTCGTCGCCGTCGTCACGGCCGATCACGACGACGTAGACCGGTACGCAGCAGCCGCCGATGCCCTGCTGGTCGACGCGGTTGGGCCAGACGGCGGCGGTGGCACCGGACGGACTGTGGACTGGGCACGGACCGCCCGCCTCGTCGGCGACCTCGACGTGCCCGTCGTCCTGGCCGGCGGACTCACACCCGAGACCGTTACCGAGGCAATTCGAACAGTTGGGCCCTACGGAGTCGACGTGGCCTCTGGCGTCGAGCACGAGGGAGGCCGAAAGGACCACGACGCCGTCCGAACGTTCGTCGATCGAGCGACACAGGCAGGTGCCACACCGTGAGCGACGTCACCATCGACGCGACCCGCAAGGAGTTCGTCGAGCGCACCGCCGGGAGCCGTCCGGTCGTTGCCCGGACAGCGGTGACACTCGATGTCGACGTCGAACCACTCGCCGCCTACGCCGCACTCGCTGCGCCACGCGACGACGCCGATCCTGCACCCTACAGTTTCCTCCTCGAGAGTGCAGAGAAGGTGGCATCCAGCGACCCCGCCGGCGCGTTCGGCAACGGTGGCGAGCGCCGCCACGCCCGATATTCCTTCGTCGGATACGACCCGATTGCCGCGGTCACCGTCGGTCCGGATGGGACCGACATCGAGGCCCTCGCCGAGGGCGCTACCGACATTCTGGACACGAACGGCGGCGACGTCCTCGACAGTCTCCGAGCGGTTTTGCCCGACGCCCGCCTCGCCGGGTTCCCCAACGGCGAGCGCCAGCACCTCTCCGGAGGCCTGGTCGGCTTTCTTGCCTACGACGCCGTCTACGACCTCTGGCTGGGCGACGTCGACCTGGACCGACCCGACTCGCGGTTTCCCGACGCCTCGTTCGTCCTCACGACGAAGACGCTCGTCTTCGACCACGCAGAAGATGCCGTCTCGCTCGTCTTCACGCCCGTCCTCACAGCGGATGACGAACCCGGGGCGATCTACGACGGGATCGAGCGCGAAGCCGAGCGTGTCGCCGACCGCCTGGCCGACGCCGACCCGGTCGTGACCGGGGGTTTCGACGGCACGGAGACGGTCGCTGGCGATCGGGACACGTACGAGGACGCCGTTCGGACGGCCAAAGAAGGCGTCGCCGCCGGCGAGATCTATCAGGGCGTGCTGTCGCGGCGCCGCGAGCGGGAGGGTCGCGTCGATCCGCTCGGCTTCTATGACGCACTCCGGGACGTCAATCCCTCACCGTACATGTATCTCCTCGGCTTTGACGACCTCACGATCGTCGGTGCCAGCCCGGAGACGCTCGTCTCGGTTCGCGGTGAAGAAGTGGTGGCCAACCCCATCGCGGGCACCTGTCCGCGCGGCTCCAGTCCGGTCGAAGACCGTCGGTTGGCCGGCGAGATGCTCGCCGACGAAAAAGAACGTGCCGAGCACACCATGCTCGTCGACCTCGCACGGAACGACATTCGGCGGGTAGCATCGCCGGGATCGGTTCAAGTCCCGGAGTTCATGAACGTCCTGAAATACTCACACGTCCAGCACATCGAATCGACCGTCACCGGCCAGCTGGCAGACGATGCCGACGCGTTCGACGCTGTTCGGGCTGCCTTCCCCGCTGGCACGCTGGCGGGCGCACCGAAGATTCGGGCCATGGAACTGATCGACGAACTCGAAACCGAACCGAGGGGTCCCTACGGTGGTGGTGTGGGCTACGTCTCCTGGCAGGGTGATGCGGATTTCGCGATCGTCATCCGGTCGGCGACGATCGAGCACGGATCGACCGATCGGATTACCGTCCGGGCCGGAGCCGGGATCGTCGCCGACAGCGATCCGGCGAGCGAGTACGAGGAGACCGAGTCGAAAATGGACGGCGTCCTCCAGGCCCTCGACCGGATTCAGGGAACGGACCCCGATCCGGGTCGGCCGACCGCCACGCCCGAGGAGGGACACCGATGAGTGTCTCTGATGCAGGCGGATCGAGTCAGCCACGAGATCGCGTGTTGGTCATCGACAATTTCGACTCGTTCACCTACAACCTCGTCGAGTACGTCAGTGCCTACGCCGAGACGGAGGTCGTCCGAAACACGGCGACACCCGCCGAGATCGAGGCGATCGACCCCGACGCGATCGTGATCAGCCCCGGCCCCGGCCATCCAAAAAACGAGCGAGACGTTGGCGTGACCACTACTGTCCTGAAATCACTCAGTCACACCGTCCCCACGCTGGGGGTCTGCCTGGGGTTGGAGGCCGCCGTCTACGCCTATGGTGGCACGGTCGGCCGGGCACCCGAACCGGTTCACGGCAAGGCTGCGGCGATCGAACACGATGGACAGGGTGTGTTCGACGGTCTCGATCAAGGCTTTCAGGGCGGCCGGTATCACTCGTTGATCGCGTCGTCGGTCCCCGACGCCTTCGAGGTCTCGGCTACGACGGCCGACGGCGACCTCGTCATGGGAATCCGCCATCGTGAGTACCCCATCGCCGCCGTCCAGTTCCATCCGGAATCTGTCCTGACGGCCGTCGGACACGACCTCATCGAGAACTTCCTCGACGGCCTGTAAGCGGCGGTGCCTACCGGGAGCATTCTGGCGCCATCGATTGCAAAATCGGAATGTCGGCAAGTTGCTCGTCGTCCACGGTGTCCCAGTCGATGCCCATCGGTTTGTCCAGACTCCCGGCCGTTCGAATCGTCCGGCCGGGCGTGACGATCAGGTCCAACGGCACGTCGTGGGTCGACGTGGGCAACTCACCGTCGACCACCTGGCGCTCGTGAACCGTCGTCACGACCGTCGTGGTATCGGCCACCAGCCCGAACTCTCGAAGGATGGCAAACTCCAGATCGCTGTATCCCTCACCCTTGCCAATCCGGTGGCCGTGGTCGTCGACCGCGACGCTGCCCGCAACGATCAGGTCCAGCGGGCCCATGTCTTCGGGTCGGACGGGTTCGCCAACCTCGGCAGACCCCCCGACGGTCGTCGCGTGGTCGATATCGTCGATCCGGTGTGGGTCCAGGCGGAGGAAACACTGCTCGTCGCGCAGGCGGGGCACTGCCATGTAGACCGTCTTTCCCTGGCGTAATGCCGCCCGGCGGACGGGCAATTGTGGCGCGTCAGGATTCGCCTTGATGGCGTCAGCCCCCTGCCACTCCATCGTTGCGACCAGCCGTTCTGCAGCCTCGTCTGCACCGGAAAAGTTCGGAATCCGCCCGTGGGGTGGAAACGGAAACCGAGCGACCCCGCTGTCGTCGAGGTCGTCCCAAATCCGCTGGCGAAGCGCCTCCTTGTCCATGGACGCCACTCGGACCGACGCCCCGTAACGTCCCCGGTACACGCAATCCAGTGATCGGTGTGCCAATCGTACGCCTCGTGGACGACCAGCGAGACGAACCCTCCTGCCATCGGGACCGCTCCCACCGGGTTACACAGTGGTGGCGCAGCCTGTTTGGCTCGTACCTTTTGGCCAGAACGAAGAGAACCGACCCGGCTGTTCCGGCTCGACTCAGGGTTCCCCAACCAGTTTCGTCCAGCCCGACTCGACGTCACGATTCGCCATGATGAGCGTATCGCCCGAGTCGAGTTCGAACCGGCTCTTTCGCAAGTCGATCGAGCGGACGGTGCCGGTCGTCCCCTCGATTTCGACGCGATCACCCGGGTTGAAGTCGGGATCCCGCAGGAGATACACCCCGGAGACGGTATCCGCGATCATGTCCGAGAGGGCGTAGGAAACACCCAATGCGACGAATCCCGCGGCGGTCCCGAAGCTCGCCGCGATATCGCCCATGCCGACGATTTTCAATAGCGTGAGGATGACCCCAAACCAGAGGAGGACGCCGACTACCGTCGTCAGGAGATCCCTGATGAGATCGTTCTGTCGGAATACCCGCCCCAGGACTGCTCGAACGACCATCAAGACGAGCCAGATGATTAACCCGGCAACGACCAGGAACACCAGTGCAGTCACGATTTTGGGGACGGCCGCCTCGATGGAATCGACGAGGGTCGTGATCGACCGCTCGAGGAGCGCGCCCGGCGTCGCGGTCGTCAGTAGCATACATCCGCGATTGGCTGCAACGATTGAAAAATCCAGGGTCTCGGGTGGTCAAGACGGTCTCCTTTCGTCGGACCGCTGGAAACGGATGTCGAACGCTCCTGTCGCTCGGGAGTAGTGCGGTCTGAGCACACGACAAAAATGTAGCGTCTGATCTCCGCTCGTCGGTGCGGGTGTGAGTCAGCGGGTTAGCGCCGGTAGATCGCCAGGGCAGCCGCGCCCAGCAACGCCATTACGCCAACGATGACCCCAAAGCCGGGGCCACCGCTTCCGGTCGTCGGGTCGTCATCGTTGTCAACCTGATTGGAGTCGTCACCGTCGCCACCGTCCGTACTCGAGTCCTCCCCCGATTGCATCGTTACCGTCCGTTCGGAGAAGTGGTTAACTGCCACGAGTACGTCCGCACTCGCTTCGGCCTCGGTTTGGGAGGCGAGCATGTACTTGGACGTTGCCCCGCTATGAGCGGCAGACCGTAACTCGCTGTAGGACGACGCCTGTACAGCGGCCTCACCGTCGACGAGGACATCGAGTTCTCCATCGGATTCGACTGTCGAGTCGGCCATCGAAGCCATGACGACCCGACCCTCCGACTCCGCCCGATCGACGGTCACGTTGACCGTGTTCTCAGTCTGGGTGGTTACCGACACGTCCGTGTCCGATTCGTACGTGACGACATCTGCCTCTGCCTCTCCCTCGACACCCATGTAGACCTGGGCGGTCGCCGTCCCGTTAGCGATCATCCGTTCTTGGGTCTTGGCGGTCGAACTACGCTCCTCACCATACGTCCGGACGACCAGGCGACTCTCCGCGCGGACGTCAGCGGTCAGGTTACCGGCTGCGTTCACATCGACAGAGCCGTTCCCCGCAACCAGGACGGCCGAGTGGCTCCCGTTCCCATTGTGAATCACGACGCGGTCGTCCGACTGCGCTTCGAGCGTGGCATCACTGGTCACGTTCGCGGTCACGTACTGATCGTTCTCGTTGGCCACGAGTACCATTGACCCGTGCCCGTTATCGTGGGCTTGGAGCCGAGCCCCACTCTCGAAGGTGACCGACGCCTCGGTGTTCGAGGTGGTTTGGAGTGACGCTGCAGCACCGGCGACACCAGTGACACCTTCGAGGCCCAGCCCGGCCGAGAGACCAGCTTCGGCTTCGGCCTCACTTTGGGACTGGACTGCGACTCGATCGAAGACGGTTGCGCCGCCGACCGAGTAGTTAGCGACTGCCGACGCATTCGTTGTGAAGGCGACATTCGTCCCTGCATATCCATTTGCGGACTGTGCCTGCTGTTGGTGGGTGCCCAGCGACGCGGCGGCGGCCGGAAGTGCGGTCGCGGCCACCACGAGCGCCGCAAGGACTACTGCTGTTCGTGATCGGTGCATCATCGCACCTGGATTTGACAGCGAGATATTCGTATAAGTGCCAGACCGTCGACGGTGTTCATGCCTCGTTTTTCACCGTTCAAAACCCGGCGCATGCTGTCGGTTTGTGCCAGCGTCGGGCCCATAAACAGTGTAAATGGTTAGACAGCCGACTGGACGGCACCGATCCGCCGAATAATATGACGGCCACATGTGCGGTAACAGACTATAAACACAAACTACGACGCCAGGCTCCCCACAG
>CAZKGF010000104.1:2453-6984 GCA_964552115.1 uncultured Halobacteriales archaeon | reverse complement strand
CGGCGTTCGCCGCGACGGCCTACACGACGGGGACAGTCGATCGGTCAGCTAACGTAAACGTCGTCAACGACGACACAGGTCTCATCGCACTCCAAGATGGAAACTCCGGTGGATTGGTCTTCCAGAACGCATCAGGCGCGCTGGAGATCGACTTCACCCAGGGTGGAGCAGGCGGGGTCAACACCGCAGCCAAGTACGAATTGGGCGACCCGGCGAACGGGAACACCACGTACGCGTTCAATGTCTCCAACCTCGGTGCTGAGAGTCGTGACCTCTCGTTCGACTACAGCGGCTCTGACACTCAGGACGCAGACAATAACATCGAATTCCAGGTCTACGACAGCACCGGGACGCTCCAGGCGACCGCGAGTGAAGAGACTGGCGCAGTCACCGTTAGCGGTGTCTCGTCTGGCCAGACCCATTACGTCGTCATCGTCGTGGACACCCACGGCCTTGACAGTACACAGGATCTGTCCGGCACACTCTCCGTGTCCGCCTAAACGGTCAACACTTTCCGAATTTCAGTGCTCAAACACGTCGGCCTCGTGATCATCGCCCTAGCGGTTTTTGCAGTGGTGATGCCGGCGTCTCCAGTGCAGATTTCATACGTTTATTCGGACAGCATGGAGCCGACGATCGGTGAGAACGACGGTTATCTGGTGGTGCCCGCAGGTGAGATTGCGAACGGAGATATCGTCATGTTTTGGTCAGAGGGACGGGATGAATACGTCACCCACCGTGTGACCGGTCGTTCCGACGCCGGTCTGATTACGAAGGGTGACAACAACGCCGTCACCGATCAGGCGTCCGGGTATCCACCCGTCCAACGCGGAGAGGTTGTCGGGAAAGTGCTCTCTATCGGTGGCGAACCCTTGACAATGCCGGGAGTAGGTGGTCTCGTTTCGTTCACGAAATCGTCTCGGCTCCTCCTTCTTGCGGGGGCGCTGATTCTGATCGGGGGTGGCCTTGTGATCAGCAACGGGCCACGTGCGCATCCAGCTCGGTCTATCATCCACGTGGGCGACCTCATGCACCCGGTGTTCGTGGGGGCAATAATCGGTGGGATCGTGATCATTCTGACCGGTGCGACCTTTCACGATCTCGGGTATGTCGCCGTCGAGAGCGGGGCCAATGCCCCAAATACGCTGACGGTGGGGGAGCCAACTACGGAGACGATTTTCATTAACGCCACCTCTATCCCCTTTACCCACCGAATTGTTAGCACGGATGGGATGGCGATCGAACAAATGAGCAGGAACGCGTCGACGATCACTGCCGACGTTCACATCCCGGCGCCAACCGAGCACGGGCCTCAATCCACTAGCGTGGAAGTGTACAGATATCCCGCAATCCTTCCGCACCAACCGACGGTGGCCCTCCACGAACTCCATCCATCCATCGCGGCAGGCCTGTCGACGAGCCTGTTGTTTATGCCATTTATACTGTTATACGGGCTGTTCTTCGACGGCAAGACACCACTTCGGCCATCCGGCTCCAAGTGGCGAAGAAAGATCCAACGGTGGATGCGATGAGCCGACGTCGCGGCCTTCGGGTCACTAGTACGGGATTTGCCCTGATTTTGAGTGGCCTAATTGTCCTTTCGGTCGTAGCAGGGGGAGGCGGTCTCGGTGCGGCGTCCTTCTCGACCGCGGACGCTCCCAGAAGCAATTCGGTAGATGTCGTCTCCGATCAGACAGCCGCGCTCTCCCTAGATGTCGCTTCGTCGGTCCACATCAACTCGACCGATCCACTCGTAACCGTAACGAACCAGATGGGAAAGAGCGGTACGGTGACGGTGGAACTCCGGGACGATTCCACGCATATCGGTGATCTCGTCGTTGATGGAACAAACGAGGGTAACACAACCACATTTACCCTCGCCGAGACGAATAGCCAGACCGTGGATATAATGATTGAAAATGATACCTCTCTTACCTCTGAACGGGTCTATTTCAACGTCTATGGGTCCGCGTCGGGGCTTGAGGTGAGTGCGCCCGACCGAAACGCCGAAGTGAATTCATGACCCTGCTTCCCGGGATTGCACGGACTAAGCTCATCATCGCGGATTACGGTCGCCTGATCGGCATTCTGCTCTTCGTCGTTGGGATACTGTTGCTGGGCGGGGCTGCGTGGGTCTACGCGAATCCCCCGACCACCACCGTGACGGATCAAACGAACGAAGCTACCATCGAGTCGACGCTGCATACAAGTGCCCTCGTGACCGAGGAGAACAGCCTCTATCCACAGGGGAATCGATTGCATGATCAACATATCTATCTTCTCTCAGCGACGCCGAATGTCACGTTAACGCTTCAAACGACCGCCACCTCTGCTGAACCTGCAGATCTGGCCCATAAGATCGAACTCGTAACGCAGGCTACCAATGATGGGACAGTATTTTGGGAACGATCTCGTGTTCTCGCCGATCGAGATGGGACATCGTCAGATGGCTCGTTAAACTCTTCGACGAGGATAGACATCAACGAACTGAATGATCGGCTTGATCCAGTTGCCAGTGAAATCGGCCCAGGAAGTTCACTTCGGGTCTCAGTCCGGGTTACGACATCGTTTGAGACTACCCACCACTCGGGGACACTGGCTGATACGACGCCGTTACGACTCTCCGGTGGATCCTATTCGATAGAACCACTGACGCTAGAAACAACGGAAGCCACTCAGAACACGCGTCAGGTCGTCCTTCCCTCGCGAAACGTTTTCGACTATCTCTTTCCGGCCGGATTCGGCATTGGAGCGTTACTGATGGCCGTGATTGTTGGTGTCTACCATCGGCGCTTGCCAAATCGGGATATTCTCGCGGAGCAGGTTCAACGACAGCGCTATTCAGAATGGATATCGGCTGGAACAATTCCATCGTCCTTGGACTGCCAGCCTGTTCGAATTGAGGCGCTTGATGACCTGGTCAGCATCGCCATCGATACGAACAAACCAGTGCTAGTAGACGAACAACATGACGTATTCGCCGTCATTGATGGGAATGTCGTGTATTATTATGGAGAGTGGCCTGACCAGGAATCCAGTCACTTCGAATGGGTGACCGGTGTTGGGTAACGGTCTCCGCTGGGTTCGCGATATCACGTTCGTCCAGACCCTCGTCAACGGAGTGGCTACCACTCTCGGAAGAACCCCACGGGAAAAGGAGCTAGAACGAACCCGCGATCTGTTCGAGAAGACCGAGCGTATCGCCGATGTCGGGGGTTGGGAGATCGATACGGAAACGATGGAGGTGTTCTGGACCGAACAACTCTTCGAAATTCTCGGACGGACCGATGATGAAGAACCGCCATTAGATGAGGCGCTGGAAATCTATCACGAAGACGATCGCCCGGTGGTTAGGGAGGCCGTCGAATCGGCCCTCGAATCCGGCGAAGCGTTCGATGTAGAAGCGCGATTTCGGCGGCCGGAACGCGGGAATCGGTGGCTACGCATCCAGGGTATTCCGGAGATAGAAGACGGGACCGTCGTTTCTCTTCGAGGGGCCGTCCAGGACATCACCCAACGAAAGCGGTACGAACAGGAGCTTGAACGGCAAAACGCACGCCTCGAAGAGTTCGCTAGCGTGGTCAGCCACGACCTCCGTAATCCGCTGAGCGTCGCCCAAGGCCGGTTGGAGCTCGCACAGTCCGAGTGTGATAATGAGCATCTGGAAGCGGTGGACCGAGCCCACAGTCGAATGCAATCACTGATCGAGGACCTCCTTACCTTGGCAAAGGGAGAAGAATCAGTCGAAAAACACGAACCGATAGATCTCGCCCGATTCGCCGAGAGGTGTTGGCTGAACGTCGAGACTGCCGACGCCACGCTCAGGACGGACATCCAACGCACCGTCCACGCTGATGAAAGCCGGTTGAAACAGCTATTCGAGAATGTAATTCGAAACGCAGTGGAACATGGTGGGACCGACGTCACAATGACTATCGGTGAGATAGACGGTGGATTCTTCATCGAGGATGATGGCCCAGGTATCCCCGAAGCCGAATGGGATGACGTGTTCGAGGCCGGCTATTCGACCAATGTCGCGGGTACTGGCTTTGGATTAAGTATTGTTGACCAGGTTGCCCAGGCACACGATTGGCAAATCAGTGTGTGCGAAGGGACGAGTGGTGGCGCTCGATTCGAGATTACACATGTCTCCTCGAACAGCTAACAGAGCAGTCGCCGACTGTCCGTCATGAACCGCGTTCTAACCGAGACGGACAGACCAAATCGACGCTCATCGACGGCTCTGTAGATCTCCGTTCGTCTCAGGGACCGACGAATCAGCAGCCCTCCAGGACACGGCGGGTGGGCACTCAGCGCGTACCTGGTTCGATGCGTTCTCCTCGGATGGGATAGGACTCTTCATACTGATCTAAGGGGTTCTCCTCACAAGCTGCGCGAATTTCCGAGCGAGTTATGCAGGGAGCCAACGAGTAGAAGTAGAAATAGCGTCAACCACCTGAGTACCCAACTGACGGCGTAGCACTTCGGATACCAGGCGATACCCTTGAGAGGGTGGCGGTAGGTTCTTCCG
>CAZKGF010000104.1:0-2353 GCA_964552115.1 uncultured Halobacteriales archaeon | reverse complement strand
ATCACGCCCAAGACCGGCTTCGGGACAGAGAAGAGCGACTCAACCTATTCTTTGAGCAGTCTCCAATCGGTGTAATTCGCTGGGATGATGAGTTCAACTTTGCCCGTTTGAACGAACGGGCCCGAGACATTCTCGGCTATTCTGAAGGCGAGCTGGTGGGCCAACCGTGGCAGGTTGTCATCCCGGATGAACACCGAGAAGAGATCGAAGACCGTGTTGTTTCGGACCTGCTCGCAAACGAGGGCGGGTATCACAGTATCAACGAGAACGTCCGAAAGGACGGGGAGCGGATCGTCTGCGAGTGGCACAACTGGGTCGTTACTGACGATGAGGAAGCGGTGATAGCAGTGTACTCTCAGTTTCAAGACATCACTGAGCGGAAAGAACGCCAACGGGAACTCGATAGCCTCGCACAGTATAATCGGGAGATTGTCGAGAACGCCCCGGTGGGCCTCTTCCGTCTCGATGAGCAGATGCGAATTACCTACGAAAACCGGCGCGCCGAAGAAATCGTGGGCGTGCCAGACGGAGCAGACGAATCGCCCGCTATCGGAGAAGATCTCCGAGATCTCCCCTCGGTGTCCGAAACCGGTGCCGTCGAGGCGTTGAACCGACTCGAAGCTGGCGAGACCGTAACGTTCGAGACGAGATTTGAGTCCATTTTCGGAAAGGAGTCATATCTGACAGGCAAGGGAGTGCCACTATTCGATGAGGACGGGACTTTTGCAGGCGCGATTATCATGGTTATCGATCTCACGGAGCGGAAGGCACGGGAACAAGCAATCGAAGAGTTACATGAGACTACTGACGCCCTCATGGCGGCCACGACAAAGGAGGACATCGCCGAAATAACCACCAATGCTGTCCGGGACATTCTCGGGATGCCAGGCAATGGAGTCCACCTCCACGACGAACGCGAAAACAGTCTGGTACCAGTTGCGTGGACGTCAGAGACCGAAGAAGTCGTTGGCAAACCCCCGAATATTACCCCTGGCGACGGGCTAGCAGGGACGGCGTTCGAGGCGGGTGAAGCGCTGTTTTACGACGATATTTCCGATGTTCCCGAACGGTTCAATACTGACACGGACGTTCGGAGCCAGATCATCTATCCGCTAGGGGACCACGGCGTCCTCGTTATCGGGTCGCCTGATCCCAATGACTTCGACGACGTCGACGTCTCGCTTTCCGGAACGCTCGCGGCCCATGCGACGACGGCCTTCGATCGCGTCGAGCGCGAGCGGGAACTCATCCGCCGACAAGAGTTGTTCGAATCGATATTAGAGACGAGTATCGACGGCATCCTCGTCATCAACGAGAACCGGGAGTATGTCACCTGGAACCAACAGTTCATCGACATGTGGGGCGTCCCCGAGAAACTCATCGGCGACCGACCCGAAGAGATGGGGTTAGAGGTTGCAGTCGACAAACTCGAAAATCCGCAGGAGTTCATCGACACGGTCGAATACCTCTATGAACACCCACAGGAGGAGAGTCGTGATGAGATTCGGCTGACGGATGGTCGCGTGTTCGACCGCTATTCGGCTCCAGTCGAGGCCGACGATGGAACCTACTTCGGCCGGGTTTGGTTCTTCCGCGATGTCACAGAGCAGGAATCGCGAGAGGAGGAACTCACTCGTCAAAACGAGCGACTAGAGCAGTTTGCCAGCGTCGTCAGCCACGACTTGCGGAACCCGTTGACCGTCGCGGAAGGCCGGGTCGAACTAGCCCGTGAGGAGTGCGACAGTGAACATCTCGACAGCGCAGCCAATGCGGTGGGTCGCAGTCTCGCGTTAATCGATGACCTGCTCACGCTCGCCCGTGAGGGTGAACAAGCCAATGATATCGAACCAGTCGATCTGGCGGAGATGTGTGATGGCTGCTGGCAGACCGTCGAGACGGCCGACGCGACGCTGGTCAACGAAACCGACCGGGTGATCCGGGCCGACCCAGGTCGGCTTAAACAACTCCTCGAGAATCTGATGCGGAATGCGGTCGAACACGGGGGTGAAGAGGTAACCGTCACGATTGGTGATTTGGACGACGGCTTCTATATCGCCGACGACGGGTCGGGCATTCCTGAAGACGAGCGTGACAACGTGTTCGATGCCGGGTACTCCACCGCACCAGCGGGGACCGGCTTCGGGTTGAATATCGTGCGAGAGATTGCCGAGGCACATGGTTGGACCATCCGCGTCACTGAAAGCAGTGCTGGCGGTGCGAAATTTGAGGTGACCGGGGTCGAGCGTGCTCGGTAGCGGTCGTCCCCGGTGGACCAAAACCCATAGTATCCAGCCTTCCACCGCTTCATTGGCAGTGGCTCGTCAGGACTGCCGTTCGTGTTAGGAACCAGATT
>CAZKGF010000103.1:0-7026 GCA_964552115.1 uncultured Halobacteriales archaeon | reverse complement strand
TCCGTATCTGGCTCATATCGTTGGCTTTGACTGGGGATATCAAAGGCCTGATTCAGACTCAAACGGCTATTTGAGACTCGCAGAACGCGTTTTTACCAGGTAAGGCCTTCGTAGACGATACCTTCGCGACGGGTGATGACGTTGCGGCCGTCGACGACGATTGGCTCGGCCATCGTCTCGAACTCCTCGTCGAGCGTGGCAAATTCGTCCCAATCCGTCACGACGACCGCAGCATGTGCGTCTGCCAGTGCGTCGACAGCGGAATCGGCCGCCTCGAACGCGAGGTCGGGGGCATAGGCCCGCATTGACTCGACGGCCACAGGGTCGTATACGACGACGGTTGCACCCCGTCTATTGAGCCCCTCGATGACCGGGATTGCACGGGAATTACGGACATCATCCGTTCCTGGCTTGAATGCGAGTCCGAGGACGGCTACCCGGCGGCCCACGACATCGACGTGTTCGTCGAGTAATCCGAGGAGTCGTTCGGGCTGGCGTTCGTTCACGGTCACGGCGGCGTTGAGCATCGGCGGATCGTAGCCCCGCTCGCGTGATGCCGCGATGATCGCGGCGAGATCTTTCGGAAAACAACTTCCACCCCAGCCAATGCCGCTCCGCAAAAATTTCTCGCCGATTCGGTGATCCAGACCGAGTGCGTCGGCCACCTCGTAGGCATCGACGTCGAACTCTTTGCAGACGTTGCCAATATCGTTGATCAGGCTTACTTTTGCAGCCAAGAAGGCGTTGTTGGCGTATTTGATCATCTCGGCCGCGGCGATGTCGGTATCTACGATCGGGATGTCGCGTTCGGCTGACTCACGCAGGGGTGCATAGAGGCGTTCGAGAGCGGAGAGGGCGCTGGCGTCGTCCGTCCCGAATACGAGTTTGTCCGGGTACCGAAAGTCCTCGACAGCGGTTCCTTCTCGTTGGAATTCCGGATTGGCCGCGACAGTGAAGTCGGTGCCACGGTCTGGTCCGCCTGCGGCGATTTTCGGGGCCAAAATATCCTCCGTCGTGCCCGGCACCACCGTCGACTTGGTCACGACCGGATGGGGTGTATCGAACGATTCCCCAGCCAGCGCGGTTCCGACGGCGGTCGCACCCGATTCGATGATCGAAGTGTCGATGTGGCCCTCGTTGGTCGACGGTGTCGGGAGCGTCAATAGTGTGATGTCGGTCTCGGGGACGACGCTGTAATCGGTCGTTGCGGTCAGTCGAGCGCCGCCGTGTGTCGCGACGAGATCATCCAATCCAGGTTCGTGAATGGGGGCTTCCCCACGGTTGATGGCCGCGACCACGTCATCGTCAGCATCGATGGCGCGGACGTCGTGGCCGAGGTCTGCGAGACAGGCCGCCGCCGTCGTTCCCACGTATCCGCTGCCCACGATGCTGACCTGCATAGTCCTGAGTAACTCCAGGGCGGTCTTTATCCTTGGCGGTGCAAGTCTGCTCAGATCTCCTCAGCGAGCGCCGCTGGCGCGAGCAGGGAGAGGGGAATACAGCACCCGTCATCGTTTTCACTTTCGGTGTACGGCATGGTCTTACTGCCTCGGAGGTCGAACACGGGTACTACGATGCTCGCCATGCTTCCGGCGTTGTTCAAACGCGACAAAAAGCGTGCACCGTCGGTTGTGGCAGAGTGTCGATTCGGTAGGAGTGGGACACTCCAAACCGCCTGTGAAGGGAAATCGCCTGCGGAGTCTGGAACCGCTATGTCCACGCTGGATGCACGTTCCGACGCCGAAACAGGAAGCTCCGACCCCAACAACCGAGGGCCGGGTAGGCCCGAGCGCGGTCGGTCGCGGTAGTTCACGGTTCCGTCCCTGGGTCTCACGGAGGAAAAGGATATGCCGACTACCTTTCCGGATGGCTCACTGCCGGCGTGAGAGATTTGAGATCGAAATCCGAACGCGCACAGTATCGCTGGGCGACACTGGCCAGGCGATCCGTCCGTAAGACGTCGGCGAGATTGTGGGCGAGCAGCTGTTCGAACTCGCCCTCGTCGAAAGCGGTCGTAGCGGCCTCGCTGTCTTCGAATGGATCGAGCACCGAAAGTGGGCCACCGATGACTCGCTCGTACACGCTATCGAGATCTGCGACCGACTCTCCGCTCGGTCCCACCGTCCGAAATCGCCGTTCGAACAAGGGCATGAGATCGGCGTACGGGACCGAAGCGAACGGCCAGTTCATCTGGTGAGACTGGAGCCTGGTTCGCAAGAACGGGAGGTCGAAGCCCGACCGCCACCGTTCGCCGTTGTATGCGGTCAGGAAGTAGTCCCGGCGGGCGATCGTTTCTGGGACGAACGTCCCCAGTGCGTCGAGCAATGCAGGTTCGTCAGGATGGACAGAAACCGTGACCGACTGATCGCTCGCTGCCTCGAGTCGGGACTCCAGGCTATGGGGATCCACCTCACGGCCGCCACCGTTCAGGAAGAGTCGAGCCCCCAACGGAAAGGCGAAGCCAGCGACGGTAACGTGATCGTCGATTGTGAGGCCGGTGGTTTCCAGGTCGAACGCGATCGGCTCGAGGGTCGAACTCATTGCCATGTCCCTCCCGATCGTTCCCGTGTTGGTACGAGCGCCATACCGGCTAGTTCGCCGGAGATGCAATGAGTGCTGTCGGGTCCCCACCGAAATGTCCGTTACCAGCCGTTCGAGCCTTGACTTGAGTCGAGTTATAGTTCGTGGCTTGCACTCACGTGCATCGAAACGAACGCCCACTCAGTTTCGGATTCGAGCGTTCCGGTCCATCTGGTATCGAAGGTCCGGTCGCGCCCCACGATCGTATCACGCCAAGCCAGGCGAACCCGATCACCGAACCAGGCGTGGTCTTTCCGCTCGGCAACCTCGAGTGCACGGCTCTCGACCGTCCAGTCTGTGGTCCGTTGGGTCTGTTCGCGAAGGGCTGTGGCGACCGCATCCGGACCCGTGACGTACTCCGAAATTCCGACTTTGACTACCACGCCATCGTCTGCGAAATACGGAGCGAGTGGCGATCCCGTCCGAAGGGCATCGTAGTAATTCCGAATCGTTTCCTCGGCGGACATGTCCGACCGATCCGGCTGGGGACACTATAGCTTCCGGTGTGTTGGCCGGCCGGTGTGGTGCCCAGCCGAGGAAAAGGGTTATGCCCGCTCATGGGCGAAACGAGGTGTATGGATGCCGTCGTGCTCGCAGCGGGTGAAGGAACCCGGCTTCGCCCCTTGACCGAGGACAAACCAAAGGGGATGGTCGAGGTCGCCGGCAAACCAATTTTGACGCATTGTTTCGACCAGCTGGTCGAGTTGGGTGCCGACGAGCTCATCGTCGTGGTTGGTTATCGCAAAGAACAGATCATCGAGCACTACGGCGACGAATTCGAGGGTGTCCCGATCACGTACACGCATCAGCGCGAGCAACGGGGACTGGCCCATGCCCTGTTGAGCGTCGAGGAACACATATCGGACGACTTCATGCTGATGTTGGGCGACAACATTTTCGACGCAAACCTCAGGGATGTCGTCCGACGACAACGCGAGGACAGGGCCGACGCCGCCTTTCTCGTCGAGTCGGTTCCGTGGGAGGAGGCCGGTCGGTATGGCGTGTGTGATACCAACGATTACGGCGAGATCGTCTCGGTGGTCGAGAAACCGGAAGATCCCCCGACGAACCTCGTCATGACGGGCTTTTACACGTTCACGCCTGCAATCTTCCACGCCGCTCATCTGGTCCAGCCGTCCAACCGTGGCGAGTACGAAATCAGCGAGGCGATCGATCTCTTATTGCAGTCGGGCCGGACGATCGACGCCATCCGCATGGACGGTTGGCGTGTCGACATCGGCTATCCCGAGGATCGCGATCGTGCCGAGGAACTGCTCGAAGGCACGAGGCAACCCGCCGAACAAGAGCAGGTCCACTCGAACACGGCGACGGAGTAGCGGGAAAACGGGTAACTCACGTCGCGGTCCCACACTCACTGGGCTGGATCGAAATCGTCCATCCGGAACTGATCCCCACCGTTCATGCCGGTCGTCATGATGAGCTGGACACCCTCACTGACAGACAGGTCCGTCACGACGAGGTATTCGGCAGGAACGACGACGAGAAAGCCACCCATCGGATTCGGTGCCATCGGGACGAAGACGTTGTAGTATTCGCCAGCGGCAGCGTCATCTGCCACCTCGTCTCGTAGGTTTTGGGGCGTTTCGGCCGTCACGAAGCCAACGGCGTGAACCCCCGATTCGGGAAACCGGATCAGGCCGACCCGCTCGAAGCTTTCTTCGTCGGCAGTCAACGCGGTAGTCGCCTGCCGAACGCTCGTATAGATCTGACTGACGCCCGGAACTTCCTCCATGAGTTGATCGAATCGGGAGACAGCCTGTGTTCCGAAGCCGCGGAGGAACACGAGGCCGCCCAAGGTGATGATGACGACGAGGACCAAGAGTGCGAGGGGCTCGGCGAAGGGGACGGCGAGGCCAGGTGCAACCCGTAGCACCGGCCGCAGTACGCCCACCAGCCACCCATAGACCATCTGGATCACGAAGGCTGTCACCGCGAGCGGAGCGATCAGGATGAGTCCGGTGACGAATCCACGCTTGATTTCCCCGGTTGCGTCGTCGAGGCGTGAGCGGGCACTGCGCTCGAATTCCCCGAGCATGGGTGATAGGTATTGGACGGTGGCAACAGAACATATCCCTCCCTAATAGGAAGCGACCGTAGTGGTACCGCGACAATCGCGACTGGGACGAACCTTTGGTTAGCTCCTCGTAATCCACCCTATGCTCGGGTGGTCACCTCACAGCCGTCTTCCGTGACGATTAGCGTGTGTTCTTTCTGGCTGACCAGACAGCCATCAGCCTCCTTGAGAACCGGATAGCCGTGGACGATATCCTGTTGTTGGAGGCGTCGGAGGGCCATCTGTGGTCGGCTCACATCGAGCCACCGTCTCGCAAACGGGAGTGTGCGAAATTCCTCGGTAATCTGATCGAGAGCTTGTCGGGCGTCGCGGTTACGGATGGAGGACTCCCGTTCGAGGGCATAAATTTCCTCCTCACTCCCCTCGCTAACTTTGCCCCCGCCGTCGGTCGCAAAGGGCTCGAGTGCGAGTACTTGGCCTGCTTCTAACTCGACTCCCTGCGAGACGGCGCGGTTCGGGATGTTCGGGTCGGTGTGTTGTTCCCAATGGCCCAGGCCATGGCCCGTCAGGTTGACGACCGGATTGTAGCCATAGCCCTCGATCGTCTCCTCGACGGCTGCACCGATGTCTCCGGTCTGGACGCCCGGTTCGACCAGTTCGATTGCAGCCTCGAGTGCGGCTTCCGAGGCCTCCACGAGGTCGGGCGTCCCAGAGTGGTCGACAGTGACGGCCGTGTCGGCGAGCCATCCGTCGACGTGAACGCCGAGGTCCAGGTTGACCATTTCCTCGCCGAACGTTGTCTCCTCGCCGGGTGCCGGTGTGGCGTGGGCTGCTTCTTCATCGACGCTGATGTTCACGGGGAAGGCTGGTTCACCCCCCAATTCGCGGATCCGTGCTTCGGCCCACTCTGCCAGTTCCAGATGGCTTGCTCCGATTTCCACTCGGTCGGCGGCTTCTTCGCGGACCTGCGCGAGTATCTCGCCGGCCTCGCGACAGTTCTCGTACTGCTCACTCGAAAGGTCCACGTCGCTCATGGCCACCGATTCGACACTCCCGCTGAAAGCTCTGTCCCTAGGCCGTCTGCATATCTGCTGCGTTTGTTGCCCGTCCTCGGTTGCCGTCGGCGTCGATGGTGATCACACCGGCAATCCCGCCCGTCTTCTCGGCGAAGGCCTCGATCGCTCCCTCGGCGGCAGTCTGGGGCTGTTCACCGGACTCCATGGCATCCACCACACGTCTCGCAAGGCCGAATCGGGCGATCGCTTCCCCGTGACCGGTCGCACTCGCAGCCCCACTACCGTTCGCGTAGAAACCGGCTCCCACTTGCGGGACGTCACCGACCCGGCCGGCGAGTGCGAACCACCGTCCGCCGGTCGACGTCGCTGCTGCGAGGTCCTCGCCGTCGGTCGCAACGGCACCTACCGTGTCCGTCCCGCCGAAATGGCTGCGCACCCACTCGCGATGCGCTGGGGTCCCTGCAGGTGGGGGGTCCGCCTCGGCCCAGCGGTCTCGGGTTCGGTCGGTCCACAGATCACAGTTCGTCCGAATGCCGATCGACTCGGCAAGTTCCAGCGCGCCGTCACCCGCCAGCAGGACGTGGGGCGTTTCTTCGGCGACCGCGTGGGCTACATCGATGGCATGCTCGACGCCACTCATTGCACAGGCTCCCCCAGAGACACCTCTACTGGTCATGAGCCCGGCGTCGGTTCTGATCACTCCATCAGCCTGAACACCACTGCCCACGCCGGCGTTGAAACACGGGGCGGACTCCAGTTCGTTGACGGCCGAACGGACCGCGGAGAGTGGCTCTGCGCACGTGCCACCGGCCGTCCGTGCTGCATCGAGGTGGTGCCGGCGCTGGGTTGGCGACGAAGGCTCGCTCCCGGCGCCGCCGTGGACGAGTACGTCCATGGACGGGCAAGTCACCACGGTGGGAAAGGCATACCGCTGGTGGCCGCCGTAGCAGGGATGTCGACCATGTACGCACGTGATCCGGCGACCGATCTCACGGTGGTCGATCGGTGGAGTGACGGCGTCGGGTGGCTGGCACACCCGGACGAAGCTGGTGTCCGGGTGAGCCACGCCGTTCGTACTACGAACGACGAAGTCTGGCTATTTGACCCGCTGGACGCTCCGGGTATCGACGACCTCGTCGCCGATCTCGGGACGGTTGCCGGCGTCGCCGTCCTGTCGGACTACCACGCCCGTGACGCTGAGACCATCGCGGCTCGCCACGATGTGCCGGTAACGGTCCCGGCCTGGCTGTCGCGGGTCTCCGCTCGAATCGACGGTCCCGTCGACCGGGCCACCGAGGAGATCGCCGGCTTCGAACTGCGACAGTGCCGTCCACTCCACGCGTGGAACGAGGCCGTTGCGTATCGGCCGACAGATGGGACCCTCTATGTCGCCGA
>CAZKGF010000102.1:0-7086 GCA_964552115.1 uncultured Halobacteriales archaeon | reverse complement strand
CTGAATCGTCGTCGCCATAGTTGCCCTTCGTTCCGGAGCGCAGAAAGGGTGGCGGCGACGAGTATCACACACTGTACCGACTGGTCTGGGTAGTCCTGACGGAACCGAGCATCCATCGATCCGACCGACGGCCTCGAACGGCCTCAGTTCACGGTCGCACATGCTGGTCGCTTGTGATAGCGGTGCGTCCCCGAACGACGGTGCATCCTCGGAGAAAATTGAGTCAATTCCGCCTGTACAATCCCGCCACCTGCCATACTTCCCTATGGTGGTGGGTGGTCTGCACGAAACCGACCAGAGCACATGAATACGCTCTTAATAAACCATCCCGCAAACTCTCGTAGTGGTAGCGCTTTCCCAACTCTTGCTCCCGCTAACTGGCGCGCTCGCCCTGGCTAGTCAGGCCGTCCTCATCCGGGTCGCAACCCGGCGGAGTAGAGTCTCTTCGGTCCTGTTGGTCGTGTTACTAGTAAACGTCGCATTATTGATCCCGATCGCTGCTGTCGTGGGCTATCCGCAGTATGGCATTACTGGTCGGTCCGTGCTCGCATTCATGGCGGCGGGAATCGTCGGGACGGTGCTGGGCCGTGTCGCCCTCTTCACAGGAATCCAACGCGTCGGTGCAGCGCGAGCCGAGCCCCTGAAGGCGTCTTCACCCCTGTTTGCCGCGATCGGTGCGGTCCTCGTTCTCGGTGAACAGATGGTGACCCAGCATCTCGTCGGTATTGTGCTCATCGTAATCGGGATCGGGCTGATCTCTTGGGAACAGGCCCGAGGACCGGACGTAGCGGCGCTGGGCTCGGTCACCGATCTTATTTTCCCACTGCTGGCAGCAGTATTGTTCGCCATCGAACCGATATTCGCCAAAATCGGTCTCAACGAAGGGACGCCTTTCGTCGTCGGGCTGGCGATTAAAACGACGGCTGCACTCCTCGGATTCGTCGGGTATCTCCGGTGGCACGATGTCGTCCCCGGACTCGGCGAAATCCTCGAGGGAGATCTGTCCTGGTACATCCTCGCTGGCCTTGCAAATACAGTGTTCGTGATCGCGTTGTACGCCGCACTGACGATTGCACCGGTGGTCGTGGTAATGCCGATCATCCAGGCCAGCCCGCTCTTCGTGGTGGTCCTCTCGTACCTGTTCCTCCAGCAGATCGAGCGTGTGACGCCCCGCTTGGCAATGGGCGTCGCCGTGGTCGTCTCCGGCGGTGTCCTGGTCGCCATCTACGGATAGGGAATTCGGGTGTCTGCCAGACACCTACTTCCCCTGTGGCCACCTAGACGGACCATGGCCCGAGTCTCCACCAACGGCATCGAAACCTATTACGACCGCCAGGGGTCGGGCCCGCCGATCGTCTTCGTCCACGGTGCCATCGTCGACGGGCGACAGTGGTCACCCCAGTTCGAGGGGTTACGCGACGAGTATACGGTAGTAACGTACGATGTTCGGGGCCACGGGCGGACTGGTGGCTCCGATGTCGCTCGGTATTCGATCAACCTGTTAGCAGACGATCTCCACGCCCTCGTGACAGCACTCGATCTGGAACGCCCGGTTATTTGTGGATTGTCGATGGGTGGGTGTATCGCCCAGGTGTACGCAGCACGCCATCCAGATCGGATTGCCGGCTTGGTCCTCGCCGATACGTTTGGGCCACAGCCGATCGGTCTGTCCGAATGGCTCCAGCGTGTAGTGCTCCTTCGGGCGCTCGTTCCCCCCGTTCGGGTTCTGGGCTACGAACGCGTCGAACGGGCGATGGTATGGCTCCAGGAACGAGTGTCTGGCGAGGGCGTCAGTGGAGAATACGACCAAATTCAACAGCTCCGTTCGAGTGGACAACAGATGTCTACTGGGGAGTTTTCGAAGGTCATCCATGCCCTGACTAGTTTTCACGAGACGGCGATCGAGCTGGACGGAATCGCGGTCCCGACACTCGTCATGTACGGTGAACACGACGCGCCGTTTCTCCGCCGCCAGGCCCTCTCGCTCGGCGTGACAATCCCCAAGGCGAGCGTTGTCGAAGTGCCAGGTGCAGGCCACGTCGCGAACCTCGACAATCCATCCTTCGTCACCGACGCACTGCAGGATCATCTGGAAGCGATCTTCGAAGCCGCGCCGGAGTGAACTCACCTTCCGTACGGCGGTGGCCGTGGCGGCCAGACCCCATCCCTGGACCGGTTCGAGAATCCGGTCCTGGCGAATCGTCCGAGCGTACGGTCCAGCGGCCACGCTATCGCGAGGTTGGACCGGCACGGCAGATTGGCCGTGGTCCTTTTGTTGCACAAACGCCAACACAATGGCACAATGCAAACGTGCGATCAGTGTGGCGCAGAGGTGACCGAACGGTACTGGCGTGTCTTCGCAATCGATGGAACACTCCACGGCTGCCTCCACTGCCAGCGCAAGACTGGCGAACACATTCCCGGTGAGGCCGCGGAATCCCTCGCCGCCTAGCGCGGAATGACCCGCGGAGCCGGCTAGGCACTACTCTTCGTCCGGCGGCGGGGTTGGCGTCCGGGAATGGCGAACGATTGCCAGCCCGTCCGACACACTGTTTTGGGTCAGTTGACTGGCGTTGCGGCCGGTGATCTCCCTGAGCGCCGATGGATCGGGCCCGACGAAGACCACGTCGGCAACCGTTCCGCCGGCACGGACCAGGCTGGTGCTGGCACGGGGAAGTGTGTGGCCGTCGACGGACACCGTGGACTCGCCGACATGGATCTCTGTGTCAGTCGGTACCCCTGCGAGACCCTCGTATGTCGTGACGAGCACGTCTGTCGGGACTGAGCCACCGTTACGGATCGTTGGCGTTGCGCCGGCGTCTCCGAGCGTAGCCGCGACGGTCTGGGCCGGTTCGATGAGTGGCGCGTCTGTGTATGCGACGGTGGCTGCTGAATCGACGAACGACGGATAGGCACGCAGGGCGTGCGTCCGGTTCCCAGTCGTCAGGAACGAGACGACGTGGCCGAGGAACTGCTCGTTGTCAGCAACCGTGTGCTTGCCACTGGTCAACAGTGTTGCATCCCCGACGGCAAGCACCGAGTCGCGTTGGACAGCTACCGGGTAGCTGCCGACGCCGGACGTCCCCGATCGGTGAGTGCCAGCAGTCGTCCGCAACACCGCGTGGCCACCGGATGCATTGACGGTCGTTGCCGTGTAGAGTGCAGCCCGATTTAGGGGTGCCAGGTCCCCACTGCCAGCAGCGAAGACGCGTTTGAAGTTCCCCTCGTTGTCCGCGAGGTTGTACAGATACTCGGTCCCGAATTCGATGCCGAGATGGGATCCGAGTGTCCCGAGCCTGGAGTGCTCGGTGCTCACGGTGTTGCCGAACGCTGACGTGGAGAGTTGTGCGCGTGTCGGTTCGCCAAAGACGGCCACCCGGCCACCTGTTCTGGCGAACTGTTCGACCGCACTGGCATCCTGGGGGGTGTATGCCTGGGACGGATCGATGACGAGGAAGGCATCGGCCTCTCCAAGCTGGCTCGTCAGGGACTCGTCGGCGTCCGCATACTCCACGTCGTGCCCGGCCGCACTCAGTGCTCGAATCAGTGGTCTGAGCTGGTCGGACGTGAATCGATTGGCATGGGCGTCGTCGATCAACACCGTCCCTGTCTCTGTCGCGGGGGGAACGGCAATGTCGCCAGTAGCTGCGGTCCGGTCCGGGAGCATGTCTCCGACCGCTGGATAGCCGTCTGTCTCAGCACGAGGTGGGGAGTCCACCGTCGAGAGACCAGCCAACGCGCCCACGACGATCACCGTGACGACGACGAACACTGCTCCGGCCCGGATCACGCTACCCGCTCGCATTGGCCACCTCCGCCGTCCGGGATACGTTCGATGGGACAGATCGATGGACCAGCGCCGTTTCGACGATGCTAGACGGCACCATGAGGAAATTGGGGAAACGTGTCTCCGGCGCGCCGAGTAGATACGTCGCCGACGACATCGTCTTGTTGGACGCGTTCGACGCTAGGTAGTTCGATCGCGTGATGAATCGAGTCGCATCGGCGGGGCGAATGACCCGAACGTCGTAGTCGTTCAGGCCGGCCATCGAGGCAGCCCGATCAACGGCCGTTTGCACGCCACCAATCGCATCGGCGAGTCCGTTTTCGACCGCGCGTGCACCGGTGAATACCGTCCCCGTGGCCACCTGCTGGCGGGAAAGGCTCAAATCCTCACCCCGGTTCGACATCACGGCCGAGAGGAACGCCGATTGCAACGCCTCGGTCTTGTAATACCAGCCACGTTGATCGGCACCTGTGAGCTTGTTCGGGCCGGTCGCGATGATGTCGTCGGTTGGCTCGACCGACGGTGGCGGCGTGAACAACACGCCAACACTCCCGACCGTCGATGATGGCTTGACGTAGATTGCATCACTGGGCAGGATCGTATAGTATGCTCCCGAGGCTGCCTGTGCGTCGACGCTGGCCACCACAGGGAGTGATTCAGCCGTCCGCCTGGCCTGGAGATACATCGACTCACTGGCCGATGCAGTGCCACCCGGGCTGTTGACGAGCAGGACGACGGCCTGAACCGAAGGATCGGCTGCAGCTTCTTCGAGTGCAGTTCCAACGGTAACTGCCGTGGAGCCGTCAATACTCCCCTCAACGGGCACGACAGCCACCGTTCCAGCCTGGCCGCCAACCGGAACGACACTCCAGAGGATCACTGCCACGATCACGCCGGCCAGAATGACCGGGACGTAGTACAGGTAACGCCGGCTGTCCGACGCTGCGGGGTGCTCGTGGCCCTGTTCAGCAGCGTTCTCACCCGAAGGGGTCTCGGCCATCGTGTCGGTTGGACGAGGCACGAACCCCAGGGCCAAAAACGCTCCCCCCGCTCAGTGCCAACCGTTTTTTGGCCCTTCACCGAACGGGCGACATGGACCGGCTTCGCACCTCGTTACACGAGGCGCCGATCGTCGACAAGGATGGATACGCCTATCTGGTCCATCCCATCTCCAACGGCGTGCCGATGCTCGAACCAGCACTCCTCAGAGAAGTCGTCGTCGCCTTGATTCGGACGGCCGATCTCGATGTCGACAAAATCGTGGCCCCAGAAGCTATGGGGATCCATATCGCGACGGCACTCTCCCTCCAGACCGACATCCCGCTAGTCGTCATCCGCAAGCGGCCCTATGGGCTCGACGGAGAAGTCGCACTCCACAAGACGACCGGGTATGCCAAATCTGAGATGTTCATCAACGACGTCGAGGCTGGTGATCGCCTGTTGATCGTCGACGATCTCCTTTCGACTGGCGGAACGCTCGCGGCCATCTGTGACGCACTCGACGAAATCGGCGCGGAGATAGCCGACATCGTGGTCGTGATTCGGAAAGGCAGCGAATCCGCGCTGGATGAAACCGACTACGGGGTCACGAGTTTGGTCGATATCGCGGTGGATCACGACGGCGTAAAAATCCTCGACACCGTCGAGTGAGTCGGATTAGGCCAACCGGTCGATGTTCTCGACGATCGCATCAGCGAACTCGCTCGTCGCCAGTTTCGTCCCGCCCTCGATTTGCCGGTGGAGATCGTAGGTAACCTGCTTCGAAGCAATCGTCTCTTCGACGGCATCGTGGATGAGCGTCGACGCGTCTTCCCACCCCATGTAATCGAACATCAACCGTCCGGAGAGAATCATCGCAGTGGGGTTGACTTTGTCCTGGCCGGCGTACTTCGGGGCCGAGCCGTGGACCGGTTCTGCGAGACAGATGGCATCGCCGAAGTTTGCCCCCGGGGCGATCCCGAGACCGCCAATTTGCGCGCCACAGGCGTCGGATATGTAATCGCCATTGAGGTTTGGTAGCGCCAACACGTCGTATTGATCCGTTCGCGTGAGGATCTGTTGGAGCATGTTGTCCGCGATGCGATCGTTGACCACGACCGCGTCGTCGGGTTGCTCGCCATCGCGCTCCTCCCACAGAGTGTCTTCAGTGATGACCTCGTCGCCGTACTCTTGTTCGGCAACCTCGTAGCCCCAGTCCCGGAAAGCCCCTTCGGTGAACTTCATGATGTTGCCTTTGTGGACGAGTGTGACCGAATCACGATCGTGCTCGAGGGCGTAATCGATCGCCTTCCTGACCAACCGTTTGGTGCCAAATTCCGTGATGGGCTTGATGCCGATGCCTACCGGGCCATCGTGGATCGCGTCGCCGACGCCCATCTCCTCAGTGAGGAAGTCCCTGACAGTCTGGACCTCCGGTGTCCCGGCCTCCCATTCGATTCCGGCATAGACGTCTTCGGTATTCTCTCGGAACGAGACCATGTCCATCTGGCCGGGGTTCGTGACCGGAGATGGGACGCCATCGAGATGATAGGTCGGTCGCACGTTCGCGTAGGTATCGAGCGTCTGTCGGAGCGCCACGTTGAGCGAACGATAGCCTGCCCCAACAGGGGTCGTCAGTGGTCCTTTGATCGCAACGCGGAATTCTCGAATCGCATCGACCGTATCCTGGGGAAGGTTCTCGTCGTACCGTTCGCGAGCGGACTCGCCGGCGTACAAGCGCATCCAGCTCACGTCTCGGCCAGTCGCATGGGCTGCGGCTTCGAGCACCGACTGGGCTGCCGGGGCGACGTCCATGCCGATGCCGTCGCCGTACAGAATCGGGATAATCGGATGGTCTGGGATGTCCAGCCGGTCGGCCTCCTCGTCGAGTACCTCGATCGGTTGCCCCTCGTCGGGGACTTCAATCCTGTCGTATGGCATATACCCCCCGTTTTCAGTCCGGGTCTTTATGCGTGCCGTTTCCCCTGTCAGCCACCAATTTCCTCAAGTCAAAACGGCGGCAAGCATTGCGCGAAATTCGCCAGGCAGATTTGCCACAATTGCGCGGGGAAAGCGACGACGTGCACTAGCGAGCGTTGTTTCGAGTGCCGGCGACGCATCCGAAAAGACACCAATCCCGTGCCCGAAGAGGACCCGGTCTGGCGCCAGATCACCGAAGATCGACCGGGGCGGGAACAGCCGCGATACGGTTGGGAGGCCGATCCGTTCGTCACGAACGCAGAACTTCTCGTGCGAGCTGAGATAGTCGGCGACATAGAGGGTCCCATCTGTCGGCCGATACGCAACGGCCTCGTTCCACG
>CAZKGF010000101.1:3492-7161 GCA_964552115.1 uncultured Halobacteriales archaeon | reverse complement strand
TGGCCTTGCCGCTGTTGACCAAGTCGTGTGCGCGCTCTCTCGCATAGTCGATGCTTCCAGCTGCCTCGAGTTCAGCAACCGCCGATTCGACCTCGGCCTCATCGAGGTCGGCCGCACTAGACGCGTCGACGAGGTTCTCCACGTCGACGCCGTGGTCGCGGGCGTGGACCGTGATCAGCGTCTGTTTGTTCTCGACGAGGTCGCTCCCCCGTTGTTTGCCCAACGTCTCGCTCGGCGTGGTGAGGTCGAGTAGATCGTCTTGGATCTGGAACGCCCGTCCCACGTCTAGTCCGTACCCATAGAGACCGTCGACAGCCCCATGGTGGCCCAACAACACCGCTGGAATCGATGCGGCGGTTGCGTAGAGGACCGCCGTTTTGAGTGTGATCATTTCCAGATAGTCGTCTGGCGACACCGCGTCGTAGCTCTCGAAGGAGATATCCAGCGCCTGGCCTTCACAAATGCGGGTACAGGTCGTCGCAAGTTCCGACAGTGCCGTGACCGACTGTTCCGGTCGCGCCCCCGTTTCGAGCATCCGTTCGAATGCAGTCGAATAGAGAGTATCTCCGGCCAAAATTGCCGTCGAAAGATCGTACGCCTCGTGAACGGCCGGCACCCCCCGACGCACATCGTCGTCGTCCATGATGTCGTCATGGATGAGCGTAAACGACTGGATGATTTCTACGCTGACCGCTGCGGTCATGACGTCTACAGTCCCTGACTCGACGCTGGGCACCGACCGGTAATCGAGGTTCTCTGGTGACTGATCGACGAGCGACTCCGCAGCCAGTAAAAGGATCGTCGGTCGGAGCCGCTTCCCGCCAGCTCGGAGAAGATGCCTGGCTGCGTCGTACAACCGCTCCGGCGACGTCGCCGGCAAGTCTGTATCGAGTGCCTCGTTGACGAGCCGGCGCCGCTGGGCGATCGCTTGCTCGACCCCCTCCGAAGCGCTCATTCGTCGACGAGTTGGATCATGTTCCCGTTTCGGGTGACGTGCAGATCCCGACCGACAGTGTATCCCTGATTTTCCGCCAGGCTCACGTAGTCGGAATAGCCGCCCATGTCCTGGTGGGCAGGGATGACATTCTGTGGTTGGAGCGCGGAGAGCATTTCGTAGTGTCCCTCCCGATTCAGGTGGCCGGAAACGTGGATATCGTCATAAATCCGGGCGCCTTGCATGCCGAGAAGCTTCTCGGATTGATAGCGCTGTCCCTCGTTCGTCGGCTCGGGAATCACGCGAGCAGAGAAGATGACCTTGTCACCGTTTTCGAGTTCGTACGGCGTCTCGCCTCGCCCCATCCGGGTAAGCATGGCACGGGGTTCGCCTTGGTGACCCGTCACGATCGGGAGGAAGTTCTCCTTCCCTTCGTTCATGACGCGTTTGAATGTGCGGTCGACCGACTTACGGTGGCCGTACATCCCGAGATCTTCGGGGAATTCGACGAAGTCGAGTCGCTCTGCTGTCCCGGAGTATTTCTCCATCGACCGACCGAGCAACACCGGTTGTCGACCGATATCCTCGGCGAACTCGACCAGACTCGTAACCCGGGCGATGTGGCTCGAGAACGTGGTCGCCACGATCCCACCATCGTAGTCCTCCAGGCTATACATGACGTCTTTTAAGTGCCGACGGGCGACGGATTCGGAGGGTGTTCGACCCTTCTTCCCTGCGTTCGTGCAGTCTTCGATGTAACAGAGAACCCCGTCACCCTCGCGACCGAGTTCGCGGAACCGGTCCATATCGATCGGGTCGCCGACCACGGGGGAGTGGTCGATGCGTTTGTCGAGTCCGTAGACAATCGCACCTTCTGGCGTGTGCAAAACCGGGTTAATGGCATCGATAATCGAGTGGGTGACATTGACGAATTCGAGTTCGGTTTTGTCACCGATCCCCATTCGCTCGCCAGCCTCCATCTTGACGAGGTCGTTCTGGACGCCGAACTTCTCTTCACCCTGGATCTGCTGTTTGACGAGTTCGATCGTAAATGGGGTCGCCACGATCGGGGCGTCGTATCGGTGGGCGAGTTTTGAGATGGCCCCGATGTGATCCAGGTGACCGTGGGTCGGGACGATCGCCTTGACATCCCCTTCGAGATCAGACATGACCCGATCGTCCGGGATCGCCCCCATATCGATCAGGTCGAGCGAGTGCATTCGCTCTGTCTCGACGTTGTCGTGAATCAATACCTTCGAAAGGTTCAGGCCCATGTCGAAGACGACGACGTCATCGCCTGCCCTGACCGCCGTCATCTGCCGGCCAACCTCTTCGTATCCTCCGATCGTTGCAATTTCGATTTCCATTGGAATCACGCCGAGAGAGTCGTCCGGGCGGAGTGGATCGGACTGGTTTGACAGCAGTCGACCCTGGTCGGAGGCCAAACGGCCAGTCCGTAGCCTCCGACGAGTGGCTCGAATAGCCCGACGGATGTGCCACGTCAGCGTGGCCCCGTCGGCCGGTCGTCACCTCACGCGCCCGGACGACCGTGTACTCGGTTATTCGACCCTTCGAGAGGCTGACGTAAAAACTGTGTGGGTTGGCCCTCAGGTCTCCTCCGTGAAATCACCCAGGGGATCGGATTCATCCGACCCGGGATCATCCGCCACGGCCACCTCATCGGTAGAGGCCGACTCAGACGGTGCCTCATCGCCAAAGACGATTTCCTCCGGAGACGGTTCAGCCGTTTGAGAGAGGTCGTCTTCGGCCGCGTCACCCGAATCAGTCTGACCATCCCCGAACCACTCCTCGACAGCGTCACCATTCGGCGTCTCGTCGTCCGTTGCCTCGTCTGTCTCCTCGGCCACCGGTCCAGATATCGTGGCAGGTGAGTCCGCAGCCGACCGGGTATCAGATGACGTCTCAGCTGGTGGTTGGACGTCACCCCCCGGCCTCGTTCCGGGTGGTCTGGACTCGCGTTGACTGCCTGCCGCAATCCCGTCTGCTAGGAGTTTGTAGAGCCCGCTCACGACTGCAACACTCACCAAGAAGAGGCCGATCAGTGCGGCCAGGCCACCCGCTACGAATTGGACTATCTGGCCGGTCCCGGCGTCGAACAGTCCACCGAGTTGGTCCCACGCGAGGGCGTATCCGACGGCCAGCGCGCCCAAGCCGACAGCTGATACCACAAATACGTAGGCGACGATCCTGGCCCCGTACTTCGCCGCGTCCACGATCCGGACCGCAGTCATGTCCTTCGGGTTGCCGGAGATCCGTCAAATAGATTGCCCACTACGTTCCTCGCCCACCAACGGTGGTCCCAGGCCGTTTCCCGGCGAAAAACGCAGGAAGATCGTCCGGGCCGAAAATTTGTGCTTCCATTGGGAGCTCCAACAGGACGGCCACCTTTCCCGCCATACCACCGGTCACGTCTGTAGAATCGCTCGACTCGAGTCCGTCCACCTCGGCACGGCTATCGATCCGGGGGATGACGGTCCCGTCGGTGTCGAGAACGCCTGGAACAGCCGAGCACAATCCAACACGGTCTGCCTCAAGTGTTTCAGCCACCGCTGCGACAAGTTCGTCACCACTAAGAATCGTCGCACCACCCGACTCGTGGGCAACGATATCGCCATGGCTCACCGGCGTAAACCCTTCGCCAAGGAGTGTAGTCAATGGCCCCGCACAGAGCGACAGTGCCCGCTCCCGATCCCGGTACGCGCCCGAGAGCGGCC
>CAZKGF010000101.1:0-3392 GCA_964552115.1 uncultured Halobacteriales archaeon | reverse complement strand
AACGCCTGTTCACATCCAGGTGTGTACTCGAGGGCGGTCGTCGCCTCGGGCGTTTCATCCAGCGCGACGATACAGCCGCCCCCACCGGCACCGGTGAGTTTCGCACCGAGCGCACCGCCTTCGCGCGCGGCCCAAACCATCGCATCAAGGGAACGCGAGGAAACCCCCAGCGCAGACAACAGCCCGTGATTGAAATTCATCAGCCGACCGAGTTCAGCCAGGTCAGCATTGGCCAGGGCAGTCTCGCCTCGACGGACGATGTCACCGATCGCCGCGACGGTATCGGCTGCGAACTCGTATTCCTCGGTGAGTTGGCGCACTCCCGATACCAGTGCCCCGGTATCGCCGGCGCCGCCATCGTATCCGATCACGAACGGAAGCGGTGGTGCGTCGATCGACCGACAGTCTGCCCCCTCGACGCGGACGGCCCCACCAGTGGCCGAACAGAAGGTATCTGCGCGAGAAGCCTGACCGTTTTGGACCGTGTGCTCGACTTGATACGCGCGCTCTGCGATTTCTGCGGTATCGAGAACCGTCCCAAATTCCCTGGACGCTGCATCGATCGCCGCGACTACGACTGCCGCAGAGGAACCCAATCCGGCACCCAGTGGAATATCACTCTCAACCTTGATGTCGACCCCGACATCCGGACGACCGGCCGCATCCCGCGCTTGATTGACTGCCTCGTTGACGTAGCCCATAGCCGCCTCGACGAGAGCGTCCGAGACATCTATATCTGGACGATCAGACGTATCGCCTTGATACTCGACCGTGAAGCCATCGAGGGTTAGATCGCCCGCGTGGACTCGGAGGCCGTTTGAAGATTCGGTTGCAGTCACACTGGCCCGTCGCTGGATGGCGCAGGGGACGGCCGGCTCGCCGTAGACGACAGCATGCTCTCCGAAGAGGTAGACTTTCCCGGGAGCACTCGATGTGACCATACCCTCGCCTGGACCGTGGATGGTTTAGGTTGTACGGGTGGTCCTCGCCAGCGTGCACAGTGTACGGGGGTGAGCAGAGTGGGGGCTCGTCCTGCAGTAGCCACCATTTGGAGAATTCGGATTCGGTCTTGTCCAAACAAGAGTGGCACCGCTACGCATTTTTCGAGCGCTCGTCCACCCGCATCCTGATTTCTTCGCGGGGGTGAACCGTGAGCGAGGGCAGCAATTCGAGTGGTGTTTCGCCACAAAAGTCCAGGCGATACTGGCTTGCAACCAGAGCGATGATCAGCTGCGCTTCTAACATTGCGAGGTGTTTCCCGATACAGTGTCGCGGGCCACCACCGAACGGGAAATACGCGAACCGCTGTCGGTCACCCGCCCGTTCGGGCCGCCAGCGCTCCGGATCGAAGCGGCCAGGATCATCGTAGTAGCGGTCGGACCGATGGACGGCCCACTGGGGAAGCATGACGGTCGTCCCGGGAGGGACAGAATACCCGGCAAGCTCGACGCGCTCGGTCGCTAGTCGAAAGATGGTGTAGACGGGAGGGTAGAGTCGCATTGCTTCGGAAATGACCCATTCCAGGTATTCAAATTCGTTGACGTGTGCCATCGTTGGCTCATCTCCCGACAAAACTGCATCAACTTCCTCGTGGACGCGGCGTTCGACGCGCGGGTGCTCGGACAGCAATATCCAGGTGTACGTTAGCGCAAGCGCCGTCGTGTCGTGCCCGGCCAACAGCACAGTCACGATCTCGTCGCGGAGTTGGTCGGCAGAGAGGTCTCCCCGATCACTCGCCCTGAGTAGCCGCGTCAGAAAATCTGAGTCACCATCGGTGGAGTTCGCCCGCATCTGGACGATTTCATCGACGACATCGTCCAAGTTGTCGACCGCCCGATCGAATTCGGCGTCGTCGGGGAACGGTATCCAATCCGGAGCGGCAAATCGCAGTGGATTGGGTTGAAATCGCCTCCCCAGCGGCTCGAGTTGAGTTTCGATAAACCGGACGCGTTGTTCTGGCAATTCGACACCAAGTATTACATCGAGCACGATATCCAACGTTGTTCGCACCATCATCCGTTCCACATCGACCGTCTCACCCGGCGTCCAGGAACCGATTCGCGTTGCCGCGTGGTCGGTGATCCGATCCGCCAAACCAGCCAGCCGCTCCATCGAGAACGCGGGATTCGCGATCGCTCGCTGACGCTCCCAGTGGGCACCGTCGCTCATCAAGAGTCCATCGCCGAGCAGCGTGTCGATCGCATCGCCACGAAAGTCCGGTTTTCGAAAGGCGTCAGAACGAGACACCAGAACCCGCTCGATTGCAGCGGGGTTGAAGACTGCCCACGTATCCATTGGCCCCAGTCGAAACTGCGCAACGTCTCCATAGGCGGACTCGATCCCCGTGAGAAATCGAAACGGGTCCTTGGCATACTGGTGACCACTTCCAACGAGGGGAACGCCGGTCGGGCCGGGTGGAGTCTCAGCCATCGGTCATAGGTAATAGCTGGATGGGTTTGTACGTCGCGCCAGCTGGTATCGAATCACTGGTCTGCAGCGCCGTCGGGGAGTTCATCTTCCGCCGTCTCCACGGGATCGGCAACGACCCCATCCTGCCTGGCCGCGACTCGTGCGTGGGCGGGACAGACGAACCGGTTGTCCGCCCACGGAACGTGCAACTCGAAGGCGGCGGTATTCGTACACCCGGCTTCGGCACACTCCATCGGTCCACCACTAGCGATGGAGGGACACAGCCCTTCCGGTCGCTGTGTGGTGCTGGTTCCCGTTTCCGTTCACTCATCACCCTGGAGACGCGCCCGTTCCTCGAGTGCTTCGTCAGTCCCGTACGCCCTAACCAGCACGTCCACAGCACCAGCTAGGCCCCGTTTACACTCTGCCGTCGATGCGTAGCTGAGCGCAGCAGCTGTTTCCGCCCAGGGCCGACCCTGTAGGGCCCGCCGAATCAACAGACGCGATTGGGTTTCGGTTAGGATATCGTCGTCATCACAGAGCGCCCGGAGGGTCACGCGGGCAACGCCGCGAGGCGATGTATCGAACAGGGCCGCGCCAGATGGAATACCAGCAAGGTGGCGCCACTCCCAGGCCGAAAGATCGAGTTCCGGCGACCACTCTGCGGCTTCGAGTAATGCGTTCGCTACGGCGGGCTCCAGATCGGACAGTTGTATCGCGAGCGTTTCGGCAAATCGGCGTCCGAACCAGGCTGTATGCCGGTCTCGTAACGCACCCCCCTCCGGCGAACACGACGATAGCATGACGGCCGAGTACTCTCCACTGGTATCGTTCCGGGAGGTTCCACAGTGAACGGTGACAAATCCGTTATCCGCCCAAAAGCTGATCAACTCCGGTGTCGCCCCGTACCCGACCCCCAGCCAGTCGACCCCGTCACCGAGATCGGCACGGATCCTGTCGAGCAGGTGCGAGCCGAGACCACG
>CAZKGF010000100.1:0-7179 GCA_964552115.1 uncultured Halobacteriales archaeon | reverse complement strand
GTCGGATGCGGTGGTGGGTCGGGCACGGATCGAGCCTCGCCAACCCCCCGACCGCACATTCGATCCGCCCGGGGCAGCCGCATCCGTGCGGCGAGTCATCCTGTCGCGGACGCCCCGATCCACTGGGCCGATGTACGGGACGAACATCGATGAGGAGATGATCGGGCCCGACGATATCGCCCAGACGTTTCGGCTAAAGTGGCAAATCAAGCTCGGGATCAAGCAGCTTGGCTCGCACAGTCGGCTCGACGAACTGCCAGCGGAAAGAAGCACGGCGATTAGCTGCTGATCTACGCCTCCACCACGGCGTTTCTAGCCTCGCGGGCCTTCCTGCGGGAGCTGCGGGCTCGCGACCCGGGTGGATTTTACCCGGCGTGTCGTTTTCAGGCCGTCTTCGGGTCGTTTGCACGAAGAGCGCTCGGCGCTGACGGCCCCGTCACGAGACACTCTCGGTGTTTGAGTGCCTGACTCACGAAGTCCGGGCTCCAAACCTGGCCTGCGACCGCAGCATGGATGTCATGTACAAACTGTGAAAATACATCAAGCTCAGGCAATTACGCCAAAGCGAACTCGCATGGTGTACGTCCAACCGTCCGACATACTCGGTCGATCGGTCAGTCCGGGCAGATGCCACGCTCCTCGCTCACAGCCCGGACTCCGAACGGCAACTGGACGAACGTCTGACCGGATTCGTCTCCGACGATTTCGACTCGCACGTCGAATGGCCCCGTCTTGTCGAAGGTCCAATGTTGCTCCCACTCAAGCTGCTGTTCGGGAGACAACTCGAATGGATCCGTCATCTCGGCTGTAAGAGTATCCCCGGTCACGCGCTTTCTGGCTCGTTCCTCGATATCCACATCGTGGATTCCGATCCCATCGCGATGCGTGAAGACCGCCTCGAGCCGAACCTCTTCGTCCGGCCCGCGGCCGGTATCCTCCCTCACCATCTGGGTGACAAAGGATGTCGGTTCTCCGTTTTCGACGTTCGCCGGGGCCTCGACATTGAGTCGGGTAGCTGTCTGAACGACGACATCCTCGCCCCCGATCGCCGCCGGCGGGTTGTCGGGCTGTTCGGGATTGCGCAGCAACACGTCTAGAAAATCCGGGATCGTCTCTTCATCAAACGTCTCATGATAACAACACCACCCATCCATTCCGGAGGTCGTGAACCCGAGATTCTCTCCCTCCTCGGTCAGTTTGATCGACGAGTAGCTGGCGTCGCTTCCCTCGATCTCAGCGACGGGACTGATGTATTCCCACGAATTGTCGAGTCCGTGTTGGGTATTTCCCAGCAGGCCGCCCCCGTCGTTGACGAAAGCCGCGATATCTTCCTGCCGCTCGATGAGCGCCTCGTTTTCGGACGCAGTCAATCCGTTGAAGATCTGTCGAGTGCTACTGACGATCCCGAGCATCGCGTACCCGTCAAAGTCGACCTCCCCAATCTCATTCGGACCGTTGACAAAGTTCACCTCTTCGGCGACCCGGTCGTCACCACCGACGTCTTCGGCCCAGTATTCGACGATACTGTCGTTGCGCTCGGGGGTTCCGCCGAGCACGAGGATCCCGTCACCGCCGTTGGTCACGCTGTCGAGAATCGAGGCGACCATCGCTGCATGCTCCTCCGGGGGGCCATGATTGTCTCGCCCCGGTGTTAACTCCGAATCCAACCCCATCAACACGACCGGTCCGCCGACGAGACGATCCTGAATCGACATTCTCCGGACGTCCGCATCGACGCAGGCCACCTGACGATCGTCGACAATCGAGAGACTTGGCCCGAAGAGCCCGAGATCGAGTCCCTGCAGTTCAAATTGGGACGGTACCGGAACTTCTTCCTGATTTCCTTCGCTGAAACCGGTGATTCCGGAGACTATTTTTTCGGTGATCAGCGACTGCGGAGTCAGTGGTTTTTCGGTCAAACCATCGATTCCACTCCACATCCCCACGAGCTGGAGACCGGCCGAATCCGCTCCCATCATTCCTCGCGCGGCTCGATACGTCATCACCGGACCCGGCATCGCCGCGTTGAGGACTCCTTCGGCAAAGATCTCGAAAGCTTCCTGGACAAGATCGTCGGTCATTTCTTCAGCCGTCTCTCCGACTGTGTAGTATTCGGCACTCGCCGTGGCGCTCTCCTTCCCGGTGACGTCAGTCCATCGATTCTCTTCGCCGACAAATTCCACTTCGAACTCAAGGGCGCCGACATGGTCGAACTCCGTCGCGTCCGTCACCCCCAGCTCTCCGTCCGTAATCCCGGGTTCACAGGGGTTATCGGTCTCGAAAACCATGTCGAATCGGATTGTAAATGCACCATCCCCGAAAGTCTCGGGCCCGAATACTATCGGAAAGGTGACGTCGTCGGTGTGTCTAGTGAAGGAATCCAATCCGGGTATAAAAAAGCCATCAACGGCCTTCAGCGAACCCTCGGAGCCTTCGTTAAAACGTAGGATAATTTTAATCCCTTCCTCGCTCCCTTCGCGTGATTGACCGTACCAGTTCACGTCGAGATATGCCGGCACTCGCAATGTGCCAGACCCATCCTCGATGGACGCATCCTTGTGATACATGACAGGCACGTCTTTGGTGTTTCCGCAGTTTGGACTCGGATGATCGTCCCCCAATCCGCTGTCCGAACCGAGTAATGGTTCCCCCGAGTGTTCGTCGACGAGCGTCGGCACCTGGAGCTTCACCCAGAGCTCGTGGGCAGGCGTGACTGAAAACATCGTCAACGAAACGGCTGTGGTCTCGCCCGGATCTAACTCGACCAGTTCCGGTTCGAACAAAATGTCGGCGAGAGCATCCGTTGATCCACCCTCCAGCTCCGGATAGATCGATGCATCCTCGTCGATTGCCAGAGCCGGATCGAGATTCCACATCACCGCTCGACCCAGACCGACACTGGTCCATATACTGGCCGCTCGATCACCCGTATTCGTGATCGTGAAGAGGTCCAAAAACAACTCGGGCAACGCCTCTTCCGTGTGCCCCGTCGCGTCGATTACGAGCCGCTCGTCCTCGAAGCTGACGTACTCGTGTGTCGGTTCGATCTCCAGGTCCTCGACGTGCTCGGTACTCGAGATACGAACGAACGCCTCCTCGAGCAGATCGTCCTCCGGCATCAACAAATCTCCGTCGATGCGCCGGCCGGGTCCTCCGATCCCTCCCGAGTCGAATTCGGCGCTCTGAAACATCGAGAAGCCGGGCGAGTGGACTCGGTATTGATGCGCCGTGGGCGTATCGTCGAGCCGCTCCGTCCAGAGGGGTTGGAACTCGCCGTCGACCCGCCGTTGAACCGAAAAGTGCTCGGGATCGTCGACTGCATCCCGGTCCACGGAAACCTTGAAACGAACCTCCGCGACCTGTGATTCTTCCAGGGATGTTTCGACACTAAAGCCCCCGTCGTCGATCGCCTCGTATAGATCCCGGACCTCTGGCTCCTCGATCGGCTGTTCGGTTTTGATGGCAAATTCGATCTCGGCCCCGGAGGCGAGCCGAACGGAGACAGCGAGGAGTCGGATGGTCTCCCCGTCGTCGATGGCAACTTCCGACAACCGAGCATTGATGGTCTCTCCCGCCTCCCGCTCGCTGGTCGTGACCTCGACCGGCGGCCCGGACGAAACGACGGGGTCGGGCTGTTCTTTGAGCGTCTTGAGTCGCGGCAATACAGCGAGACGGGTCTCGACGAATCGGTTGTTCGCCAGGAGGGGACGGACGTTGGCGCCCGCCAGCTCGCCCTCTCGGTCGACGGCCGAGATACCCACGATATGATCCTTCAAAATGTTGGTGCCCTCATCACCTCCAACCGCGAACTCGCCGGATGTCTCTACATTCCTCACCTGGATTCCGACACCGTCGTCCGGCGGGGTCTCGACATTGTCGCTGAGTCCCTCAGTCCCCTGGACGAGATTGTTGGAGAGACGGACCGTTGATGGGTCGTCCGCCCCGACATCAATGCCGATATCGCCAGCGACGACATCGAACCCCTGGAGCGTGATCCCGTTCGCCTCGATTTCGATCGCCCCTTCGATCGTCGGTTGGGAATCTTGCCGACCCGAAATGGTCCGTTTGACGTTGCCGGTGACTTTGGGTTCCGCTCGTCCGCGTGCATCGACGATCATTTGCTCGACATTCCCGCTGATAGTCGGCTGAGCTTTTCCTCGCAAATCGAGAAACAGTCGATCCACGTCACCCTCGATCCGTGGCCGAGACTTCCCCCTGGCATCAACTCGCATCACCTCGGCATCACCAGTGAGCGTCGGTTCGGCCTTTCCTTTGGATTCGAGAATCAACACGTCCGCATCGTCATCGATGGTCGGCTGAGACTTCCCGGTGACTTCGAACATCTCCAGGTCGGCGCCGATACCGGCGTACACCCGCGAATCCCCCTCCGCCTCGAGGGTGAGCCCTTCGACGTCAATCGTAACATTCCCCTCGAATTTCGCTCCCAGGTCCGCGATGAGCGTCTGGTTCGCCGAGGCCTCCTCGAGCGCCGATTCCAACGACTTGTGGGTCGCTCCGGTATCCTGATTCTTCACCACGCCGTGCCTGGACATTGCGATACTCCTATCCCGTAACGGTAAATCCGAATCGTTCTCCGCAAGATCTACGCATCCTGCTAAAAACTCCCACGATCCGGTGCTTCCCCGGTTCAGTGTTATTCGTGGACTGGCCCAAGTCTATCCCTCGTATTCCCAAATGACAAACGATATCTTCTCGACAACGCACGCATTTTGAGATTTTGGCACGAGTATGTGACGATCTGCTGAGTCTGAATTGATCTACAATGGGCGAAACTCGACTGCCTGGAGGGTTCAATTAGTTTCACTGACGGTTGTATGGCTTCTCATCCTAACTGCTTGTGGCTCTTCTATGGACAGCAACGAGGAGGAAGCCGAGTCGGCCGGGCAATGGGTCGTTCCGGAGGGGACCTACACCCAAACTTGGTCTGACGCTGGTGGAAATTGCAGTAATGAAGCGGTCAACGAAATAACGTCTGGCAGGTCAGATATCGAACTCGAAGAGCCCAAAGAGTGTGCACAGCTCGTATACGAGGATACTGAGACGCTAGATAATGGATGCCAAGTTGAACTCAGTATGTCCATCGAAGCGTCTGATGACGGGCTGGAGGACGGCGAGGCCACAATGGAAGTATCCTGTTCAGCCAGCGAATGTAGTCACGATTTCAACATTTATCACCAGAAACGGTGATTGGATCGCCTGGTTACAGGCAATCGTCCGGCGTAATCGTTGACGCTCGAGCGGTCGCGTGGGGTACGCTTGGCGATTGTCGAACTGAAGCTGCCCCCGACAATTCGTGTGAAGGACGACGACGCTTGACGGGCCAGGGGCCGCAAACGCGACACGATTCTCGCAGGTCTGGATGAGCGCCTCGACGAGTTCGATTCGTTTCTCACCTTACTTCACGCCAAGGCGCAAGTCTGAAGGCCGGGCCAAAAGATTCGACCAATTTCGGCAAGCCGCTCTCAAGCGACCGCCAAAGGAGCGAGACGGCGAAGATCAGGGTGGGTGGCACGCTGATCATCGCGCGGCACATGGCCTGTCGATACATCGAAGATCCCCGGGAGTTTCAGGGGGATGCAGGGTGGGTGGCACGCTGATCGTCGGTGCGCCAACTTGTCGATTTACGTCGCCCACCCGGGGCCGCGGGCATCGGTCCTCCGTGCGTCACTGTCCCCTCCTCGGGCTGCGGCGGGGAGAGTCGAGGGGTAGCCATAAAATACGTTTGGCACCAAACGGAAATGGTACAAAACACGAATGACGTCATCGTCGACGGCACCGAAGAGCTGCAGCAACTCCCGAACATGGCCACCGCCGGTGGGCGCCAGATGGCGTTGCTGTACGGTCGGCGCCGGGTCGGCAAGCCCTTTTTGCTGACACATGCCTGCCGCGACAGAGAGGGCGTCGGTCTGTTGTATTTCACCGCTTCGGCGACATCGCCGCCTCGCTCGGCCGCTCGGCGGATGCGGGGCTCAAACGGATGATCAAACGCCTGGTCGAGCTCGACTACCTCGAACGCGAACGCAACTTCGAGGCCCCCTCCAATCAACCGATTCGGTACCGGCTGGCCGACCCCGCCCAGCGGTTTTACTACGGGCTGGTGTTGCCGAACGCATCGGCGATCGCCAGCGCCGGCGCCGAGACGGTCTGGCGGGAGCGTCTCGAACCGGAAGTCTGGCCGTCGTATGTCGGCCTCGAGGTCTTCGAGGACGTGGTCCGACAGGCCTACCTGCGCCACACCGACGACCGGGATCTGCCCGCCGTCGACACCTGGGGCCGATGGGAGGGACAGGACCGCAACCGTCGCCAGCTCGAAATCGACATCGTCACCCGTCTGCTGGACGAGCGCATGATGACGGGCTCGATCAAGTTTCGAACGCGGCGAGCCGGAGCAAAGGTGTTCCTCGACCACATCCACGCGCTCGAGCGACTCGCCGACAGCGGCTATCGGTGGGCCCACGAGGCCCTCGAGCCGGAGGCGGCACTGATGTTCGTCTCGGCCGCCGGCTTCAAAGACTCCTTCCACGAGGCGCGCCGGGAGCACGATGCTCGAGAGGTGATCACCTGGGAACTCGAGGATCTGTTCTGAGGGGACGCACACTCGGCGAAGCCGCCCCAGTTGATTTCCCGCGGTCGGCGAGAAACAATATCCGATGCGCAAGCGTTCGAGGGATAGCACGCAACGCCCCCGTCACGCCCGAGACATCGGCGAGGTCGATCATGCCGCGAGATGCAGCCCCCAAACAGCGCGCCCTCGAGCTGGTCCGCCAGCTCGACGACGACGTCGATTACGGCGAGATCCTGTACCGCCTCCACCTGCTCCAAAAGGTCGAACAGGGCCTCGAGGACGTCGAGCAGGGGAACACCGTCCCCCACGACGAAGTCGAAGAGCAGATCGACGAATAGCTGAGTTAGTCTGGACCGAAAACGCCCGCGACAACCTCCGCGAGATCGCCGAGTACCCCGCCGAACAAGCCCCGCTGCATCTCCCCTGTCATGCCGTGCGGATCTCCCCAATCTCCGATCCGTCCGATTGTCCGATGCGTCCGATACGTCCGATGCATGTGAGGGTGCCACCCACCCTGCATCTCCCTGATATTCGTTGCATGTGAGGGTGCCACCCACCCTGCATCTCCCTGATATTCGTGGGGATTGGCGACG
>CAZKGF010000099.1:0-7232 GCA_964552115.1 uncultured Halobacteriales archaeon | reverse complement strand
ACTATTTCACCGATCACTTCGACCATCGGGATTACGATTTCCTTAGCCGCATGCCGGGGTACGGTCCGGCCTGACCCCGATCGCGTTCGGTCGGGATCGCTAATCGCTATCGAACGAGTTTCCGGTACTAATTAGCCGTAACTGATTCTCGAGGTAGACCCGTTGTTCCCGTATGGGTCGTTGGGTTACAACCAGTTCATGTCCTCGGGTTCTTTCGTTGGGGTGACGTTTTCAATCGCGTCGAAGACGGCGTTCACGTTCTCCGTGAGGGGCTGCGAATAGAACCCCCCCGGGACGTAATCGTGTTGGGTGAAACAGAGCATCGATCCGAGGAACGGTGTGAAGTATCGGGCGAGGACACCGTGCTGGCCATGACTCATCATGATGAACGGTACATCGAGTTCCCGGTCTAACGTGATCGTCGACTCGAGGGTATCCAACAGATCCTCCCACGATCGATCTACACTCACGATTTTAACGATGTCGGCCCCACAGCTTTGGAATTGTTCCCCGATGGAGAGCGCCTGCTGTGGCGAGAGATGGATGCGGGTGTGTGCTGACATCTGAACCTCGGCACCGAGCTCGTGAATCCGCTCGATCTCCTCGCGTTGTCTGTCCATCACCTCCTCGTCGGTCGTGACCTCTCGCGGTGGCTGGTCGCTCTCGAGAGAGTATCGCTTCGCTTCCTCCGAGAACACGGTCGGGCCATCGGTTGGCGCGAACGTATCGCCAAGGAAATCGATGCATTTCGCGCCGGCTCGGACTGCCATCCGAAGGATCTCCTGGCGCTCCACGTCGGTGATGTCGACGGGCTCACCGCCATAGTGCCACCGATAGTAACAGGCCATCGAAGGCTTCGACGTACTCGTGAAGAGCCGTTCTAGGTCGTTTTCATTAAGGAACTCTTCACGGAGCCCTTGTGTTCCATCGCCCATCAGATTGATGAGAAAGGAGTCCGCGCCATCGAATTCGGATACCTTCATGGTGCTTATCGTCTCATCAACGGTCGATTCATAGATGGACGCACAGGTGAAGGGTTGATCGAGCGCTGTGAAGTGTGGCCGGTTTCGTGGCATACCTGGGGGGATGGTCACCGAGAAAAAAGTATTTCGATGCGCGTACATCCGCTCGTCTCACGATCAGACCGCGTCGTCCACTCGACTGTTCCTGGCGGAAATCCCATTCAGCTCTTATTCGGTTCGGCTCGTCATTGAGCATCGATTTACCGACAGTGACCAGTCGCCAGAGTACCAATACTGATTTGTGGGTTGGTTCGGAGTTCTCGTCGATGGCAATCCAACTGGATCTGTCCGAAAGCTCGGCCGTTATTACGGGGGCGGGTCGGGGAATCGGCGCAGTGATCGCGAATCGGTTCGCTGAGGCTGGCGCGAACGTCGTGGCTGCGGCACGAACGGAGTCAGAACTCGAGGCCACGGTCGAACGTGTCGAGGCGCACGGCGTCGAGGGGCTCGTCGTCCCGACTGATCTCCGGAACCCCCCTGAAATCGAGGAACTTTTCGATCGGACGGAAGAAACGTTCGGAGCTCCCGATATCCTCGTGAATAACGCAGCAGCGAACCTGCCGGCGCTTCCCCTGGAGCAGACCCTAGATGAGGTGAATACGATGCTCAATGTAAACCTCCGGGCCGTTTTCCTGGCGTCCTGTGCGTACGCGCGTCGGTTCAGAGCGTCGTCCAACGAGGACGGGCGAATCATAAACATCTCGAGCGTGTCCGCCCAGGTCGGTATTCCGGCCATGACGCTGTACGCTGGGACGAACGCTGGCGTCTATGGAGTGACGAGGGGGTTAGCCTCGTATCTCGCTGACGATGGGGTCACGGTCAATAGTGTCACCCCGGGGTTAGTTCGCATCGAGCGCATCGAGCAGCTCATCGAAGATCGCGGCGACGAGATCTATAATCTCGACCAGATACCCCTCGGTGACCTCGCCGACCCAGAGGACATCGCGAATGCGTGCCTTTACCTCTCGTCCCACCTCGCTGATTACGTGACGGGGGAGGACATTCGGGTCGACGGTGGTATTGAATTCACGGCCGGCCTCTACAAGTAGCGCTTCCGGGGATCGGCTTTATTCGAGGGCTGTCCAGCAACGACGACCGTCTAGGTATGTCATTCCTCCTCACCTCCGAATGGCTGTCGTACCTGTGTCTATCCTTCACCGAGACGCCGTGTCCCCCAGGGAACTCCTCTCTGGTCATCTCGTTCGAAATCAATCGGCTATCAAATCGTGACTACCTTCGGCCGTAGTCTCAGGAATCCGTCCGCGGAATACGGTCAGCCGCCGGGCGCTACTCGTTCGGATCTTCGTCCCAGTCGTGGGAGGGAGACCCGCCGACGAAAGACGTGAAGACGAGACAGCCGTAGTCAGCGTGATCGCAGTGGTATTCCATCGGACCATGGGGCGTTTTCTGCCCGTAGAGGTAGTCGCCGGAGGTGAGCGTGTGGCCATGAAGCGTCATGGTCCCGTCGATGATCATTACCGCGTGGGCTGAGTCGTGTGTGTGTTCGGGTTCGATATATCCCTCCGGGAACCGGATATAGAAGTCGCTACGGCCTTCCGCCTCGTTCTGGTTCACTGTGTAACTCTTCACTCCTTCGGGTAACTCCATGAGCGGATCGTCCTCCCACGGAATGTTCTGCTCGTCGATGGTCCACTCAATGTCGTTCTCGACGATGACCCAGTCTTCTTCCGGGATATCGGGGAAGTTTACCTGCATGACTTCCCCGAGGATATGACGTACCACGGTAAAATGGTGCCGTAACGTCCGTTGAACCGACACCGAAGCTCTGTCGCGGACGTAACAGTGTGATTGGCGACTCTCCGATTCGAAGACCCACTATACTCGACGTTTCCAGCACTTGAACGCGCTGAATACGCGCATTCTCAGAATAGGGGATCGGGACCGCCGTCCATCAACTCGTCCAGCCGGGCTTCCCGCGTCTCGGTGGTCTCGTCCATCGATTGCTTTGCTTCGACTCCGACTGCCTGGAGTTTCTCGATCCGCGGGACGTCGCTGACGCCGGCGAGAAGCACGACGGCGGCCAGAGACTCCGCCCCCGGGATGGGGTAGTCCCCTCCCCGAACCTCGAGGCTCCCCGTCTCCGGCTCGATCCAGCTCCGCGCGCTCTCGATGCCTTTTCGACTGAGGTGCTCCGGTGGCCCGGCGACTAGGACCAACGCTCGTTCGGTCGCCCTGATCTCGCAAGGGAGGGTTAGCCGTCCGAGGGCAGCCTTTCGGACGAGGCTCGTGATGCGGTTCGGGTCGGCCTCACCGGCGGTGATGCTCTCGTCCGGCTCGGAGAACCGGGACAGTAAGCCACCGGCCCCGCCAGGACCGTCAGTGGTTTCGACCGTTTCGGAGGCGTACCCCATCGTCGAGACGCCGCCACCGGAGAGCGTATTGATCACTTCGCTGGAGTCGATGACGCTCTGGGCGACGTTGGCCGCGCCGTCGATCTCCCCGGCAGAGAAGAGGACGCCGAAGCGGCGGGCGATCTCCTCGTTGATCGTCTCGTACCCTCCTTCGACGGATTCGCCGGTCTCCCGCCACGCGTCGTTGTCGAAGAGGAGGAGGTTGTCGGTCTCGCGGACGAATGTCCGGAGGGACCGTGCCGCGTTCATCGAGTAGAGGCCCCCCTCGTTTGTGGCGGGAAGGACACCGAGAGCGTAGACGAGCTCGGTGAAGAGCCGCTTGAGCTGGGAGACAACGACTGGGCCGACCCCGCTACCGGTCCCGCCACCGAGTGCCGCGACGACGAGGAAGTCGTAGATCTAGTGAACAGGGACTGCATCAAGTGCTCCGATGATCTCGTCGATCTCCTCGTGGGCGATGTCGTCGGCGAGTTCGTTGTCCGCTCCGACGCCGTGGCCCTTGACGCGTGATTGACCGATTAGGAGGCGGTTTGTCTGGGGAAGCTGTGTGAGTCCACGGAGGTCGGCCTCGGCAGTATTGATTGCGAGCGCGGACCGAACGACGCGGCTGTCCGTTCGTCGTATTTCAGGGAGGCGTCGACGAGCTTGCCGCCGGCCTGGCCGACGCCGATCAGGGCGAGTTTCATTTTACCTTTTCAGAACGGGGTATCCAATAAGTCTCATGGTCGGCAGGTGTTAACCGCCTGGGGGTTTGCCGGCCGCTACCTCCGGTTTCTCCATAGGCGTCGACCGTACGGGGGAACCGTTCCTATCCGATGACGATTTCGACTACTGCATCGATTACTATATCGGTACAGTGGTCGGTCATTCCGTTCCCCGCGTTTCGTCCTGCTCGGGGCGGCCCGACGCGACGTGCTCGTCCGCGGCCTCACCACCTCTGAGCTCGCCGAGATCGACGCGGAACGTGGGTTCCGCCGATGACTCGACTCGCTCGAACGCCGTTGCGTCGAACGCGTACGTGTCCTCCGGGTCGTCCCAGCCGATCGAGCCACGGCCGCGGGCGTCGTCGCCGAGGTCGGGTTCGGGCTGGACGTCCACCGTTCCTTCTCCCACGCCGACGACGGTCGCGACCTGGACCTCGTCGGTGTCGATCACTGGGGCGCCGATGTCGTCCTCCGTAACAGGTTGTCGGTTGGGCATGTGATGTACTACCCCCTCGCGACCCAAAGGCCACATGCTGGCAAATTCGGTCTTATCGGAGCCTTCAGGGATACTACTATAGCGTCCTCGAAGGCTCGCCGGGCCGCGCCCAGGGTTGTCGTTGCTGTCTCGATCGGGTCGAAATCTGTAACTCCGGGATCCCTCCATGGAGGTCACCGAGGAACCGATGTTCGGAAATCCGAATATTATTGAACTCGATTGTAGCGTTATTGATCAATCTATACGCTGCTTTCACAAGGATATGGGTGACATTGACTCCATCGAAGTCTTGGCCCAACTAAGAAGACGGTAGTTCCCTCGTTTGCGGGTACATCCGGATTGGTCTGGGGGAGACAAGGTGACAAAAATATGGCTAATCCCCATGTCGCCAGCGTTAACTCTCCCACAGCGATTACGAATGTAAGTGGGTCAATGTTTATCCCGCCGAATCATGGCTGCAAACCTTCGCCTTCATGTGAAAATAGCTAATCTGAACATTGCCCCTCGTAACCCGAGAAAGTTCGACGTTGCATCGATCGAAATCCCCAAATCTCACCAAAATAAATCATCATATGAAAACGTACTGATTAGAGTCTATATTCTTCCTGATGGCCATTTTGTCTGCCATCGTATAAATTATTTGAAGTCAGGCACCACTCGTGAGTCGAACCCTTCACCATGTTGAATTGACGGGATTGGCTTCTCAGTGATCAGTGATTGTCATTGATTCCGGTTCTGTTGTTCGTTGCGAACTTGATATTAGACATTGGCTTGGGAGTAACCAACTCCAATAACTCGAGAGGTATAAATACAGTAGGACTATGAATTTTTCATTTCCGAAATGTCTGGCGGCATTTCGCAGGGTAGATAGGGTCACAGGGTCGGAGTTTAAAGGGATACCCGTGATAGCAAAGGATCGCCGGAGGATATTAGGCGTTGTTGTCTCGGGCTGGATGCTTTCATTTGGTGTTCGGTTAGTTTATCCCTCACTCGCTGAGTACATTCGTGTGGATTTCGCCGCTTCGAATACTGTCATTGGCGGGCTTTTCACGATACTCATGGTTTCGTATGGGTTGATGCAATTCCCAAGCGGTCTTATTTCTGATCGGATTGGTGAACGAACCGTACTGCTCTACAGCCTCATAATTACAACGTTTGGCTGCACGTTATTATCTACCTCACCTTCATTCTGGATTTTCGCTCTCGGATGTGTTACATTTGGCATAGGGACGGGTTTATATATGACGCCACAATTCTCGATCCTTTCACGCATTTTTCCGGCACGGTCGGGGACGGTTCATGGTATTGCTTTTGCTGCTGGCGGCCTCGGAACTGTACTACCCGTTCTCGCCACCGTTATCGCTACGCGGTCATCTTGGCGACTCGGCTTCGGGTTCGTGATTCCGGGTCTGTTACTGACAATTTTCGGAGTTTGGCGACTTATCCCATCTGATGATCGGGAGAATCAAGGAGACTCACTTTCTATATCTGGGCAAGTCAAGCCCATCATTAAACATGTAGGACAGCCGTCTATGATTCTGCCATTGGTGGCGGTGTTCTGCGTTGGTGCCGTTTATCAGTCGCTCACAGCCTTTTTGCCAACATACCTGATAGAAATAAAAAACATCTCGCCTTTTGTCACAACGATTCTCTATGGATTTTTCTTCGCTGTAGGCATTACTTCCCAAATATTTCTAGGATACCTAGGAGACAGTCACTCTATCGTGATTCTCTTGATAGTCTCCTCACTGATCAGCGGTCTCGGACTCCTCGCTATTCTCGTGAGTGACGCGATAATATTTGTTGGGGTAATGATGGTTCCGATCAGTTTTATCAGTGGATTCGTTTCTGTTTCGAACACCTATTTTATCGAACAACTGCCATCGGATATACAGGGCGGCGGTCTCGGTCTCTTCCGGTCCGGCATCCTTGTTGTGGTATCTTTCGCGCCACCTGTGGCGGGATATTTCGCTGACCAAGGTCTATTTGACGAGGTGTTCCTCGGTTGTGGTTTTCTCCTAATAATCGCGACTGTGATAAATTCCTTTCACGTTCTCAGAACTCACTGTCGTTCGATTCTGAACTAGTAGGGCTGGCCAATCCGGCCTTCCGTAACGGGAAAAACCACTTATGAGTGTAATAAGTGGCCTCTAAGATTCGGGTTATTCATCCACTGGGGACCCTACGATGCCGTGGCTGAGATCTTTAGTGGTAAAGAAACGAACGTCATCATCGCTGAGTACTTCCACCTCGTGCACGGTATCGGGTGGGATGTATGCGAGAGAACCCTCTTCGAGAACCTCCTCAGTGTCGTCAACTCGCATCCAGAGCCTTCCTTGTAGAATGAAAATAAACTGTTCATTGGGGTGTCTATGCGGATCTGCGTCCGATCCTGCCTTCATCACCATGAGTCCACTTTGATGTCGCTCTCCTTCGATTACCGCACCTCTAGCAGTCGAGTATCCACGACCAGCGTGGACGCTGTCCTCCTGTTCTGGATGAAAGAAATATCCTCCGTCCTCGCCGCCCTTGATAGCTCCCTCGGTCTTCGTATCGCTGTCCGTTGGACCGGTATCTCCATCACTTGTCATGAGACAAATAACTATCTGAGTGGCGCAAGTTAATTGTTTTCCTCACG
>CAZKGF010000098.1:691-7297 GCA_964552115.1 uncultured Halobacteriales archaeon | reverse complement strand
TTCCGGACGAAGCCAGTGCCATCGAGAAGGCGAACGACTCCGAATTCGGCCTGGGAGCCTCGATCTGGACGCAGGATCGCGACCGTGGTGAACGCGTCGCCCGTCGGATCGACTCCGGGTGTACTTACATCAACCAATACACCAAGTCCGACCCACGGATTCCGTTTGGCGGGGTCAAAGACTCTGGCTACGGGCGGGAGCTGTCAGAAGTCGGCATCCAGGAGTTCGTGAATAAGAAGACGGTCTGGATCGAGTAGAGCGGCCCGACAACGGGCTGGAACGATTTGGTCACCAATTCGGGTCGTACCCATGGTGCGACGATATTACGAAGGCTAGTGTGCAGAGCACCGGGGTACCGAACGTACCACGGTCGATCTGTGAGTATTACCTCAGGCAGCGGTTGTATTGTCGGACCCTCGCATACTAGCGCCGAGTCCACCGGAGCAGGAGGAGTGTCCCCTCGAACAGCAGTATCATCGTCAGGGCGACGATGAACGGTGCCATGCCGGTCGGGTCGGGGCTGAACAGAAAGGCGATTCCCGCGAAGCCAGCCCAGAAGTACAGTCGCCGAGAGGCCAACCAATCACGCGTCGTGACGCCCATCATGATCGCCAACATGACTAGCAGTGGGATTTGGAAGACGACGGCGAACATGCCCAGCATTAACAGGATCAGATCGAAGGTCTGGCTCAGACTGAACGCGATATTGACGACTCCCTGTGAGTAACCGAGGAAGTACGTGAAAATCACGGGTAGAACCAGAAAATACGCGAAGAAGATCCCCACCCCAGCCAACACGAGACTCGTGGGGACCGAGGCCAGGTAATACCGACGTTCGTGATAATAGAGGCCGGGCCGCATGAACAGATAGGACTGGTAGACTGCCGCTGGGAGCGCGACGATGAACCCTGCCAGAGAGGCTACTTTCAGTCGAGCTAGCATGAGCGAAAGAGGATGATATAATCGTGGACAGGCTTGTCCGACGTCGTTAGGGCTCCCGATCGGTGGTGGACAGTTCGTTGCAGTGCCCGGGAGAAACGAATACCAGAGGAAATTGATCAATCGGTCGGCGAAGGGGAACGCGATTGCACTCACGCCGGCCATAATTACGATGATCACGGCGAGCCGTTTAATCATCTCCTCGACGTGTTCGGCGAGGGGCATTTCGCGATCTTCGGGTGCGCCGCCAGCGCCGCTGTCCGGTGGTAAATTACTTACCGGTTCGGGCGTGGGCGTCCTGTTTCCCTGCGCCTCCGGATATGGGAGTTCCTCGGCCGGTTCTCCCCCGTCGGATTCGGTTTCTGCCCCCGACCCACCTGCGTGCTCGTCTCCTAGTTGGTCAGTCGGCGCGCTCTCGTCCGGGGGCTCATCCCCATCCGTCGTGCGCCGGTCACCCATCTATCTGGGAGAAATGCCGTTGCGTGTTGTAAACCTTCTTCTCGCGGTTTCCTTGGCCACGTTAAATCGATGGGTTAGGACGCGAGGTGGCTAAGGGCGATGTGAGTCTAAAATTATAAAATCAGATATTTATGTATATTTGAGGTAAGTCAAATGCATACAACATCTTATTGCAATTAATCCTCTTATTGTGTCTAAAATACCAAATACTTCCATCTACATTCAAATTTTTGCTGTCTTAAAACTTGAGTCCCCCTAGAAGTTACGGGCGGTCTACAAATTAAATATAACGATTAAGGTATGAATGCTAATAACACTGTTAATCGATATAAAGTCGTACGTCCCGAACCGAACAGATTGGGTTAGCTGGACTTATCGCTTCGATATACTGCTCGTCGCTCGTATGATATGCTCCACCGCTCACCCCATCATATCCTCGATCGATGGAGAAACGAAGTTATAGTTCCCCCGAATAGCACCGGACGAGACACCCTGTGTCAGCTGCGACTGAAACGATCGTCTTGGTCGTCACGATCATCGGCCTCGGTGTGACCGCGCAAGTACTGGCAGCTAAACTCTCCGTACCGAGCGTCCTCTTTTTGATCACTGCAGGGATCGCTGTCGGCCCGGAAGGCCTCGGCGTGGTCGATCCGGCTGCCTTTGGCGACTCGCTTCCGGCAATCGTGGGATTGAGTGTGGCTATCATTGTCTTCGAAGGTGCGTTTCACCTCCACATTGATCGCCTCCGGGAGGCCCCGTCCGGTACCATTCGCCTCGTCACGATCGGCGCGTTGCTCTCTCTCGTTGGAACGGCGGTCGTGACCCATTACGCACTGGGGACATCCTGGGCGCTGGCATTTTTGATCGGATCGCTCCTCATCGCTACGGGGCCTACGGTCATCACTCCTATCGTGAGCGTCGTTCCCGTCCGGGACCGCGTGGCGACGATCCTGGAAACTGAAGGGGTCGGGAACGACGTGACCGCAGCAATTCTCGCCATCGTCACGTTCGAATACGTCGTGTTAGAGGAAGCGACGCCACTCACGCTTGCCACAGAGTTCGTGCTTCGATTCGGCATCGGCCTGGTGGTGGGCGTCGTCGTTGCAGCCGTCGTTTGGTACGTCCTCAGACACGTCGACCTTTCGGCCGAAAATGCCCCACAGAACGCCCGTCTCATCGTCCTCTTAGCAGCACTCGTCGCCTATGGGCTGGCCGAATTGATCGGCGCACAGATCCAGGCATCCGAAGCGGGTATCGCCGCTGTCGCAACTGCTGGGTTCGTACTCGGCAACACCCAGATTCCCTATCGAGAAGAGATTGAGCGATTCAAGGGGGACATCACGCTGCTGGTGCTGGCGTTCGTGTTCATCACCTTGGCGGCGTTGTTGTCAATCCGGGATTTGGTGGCACTCGGAATCGGAGGTGTGGTCGTCGTGGGGGCCGTGATGCTCGTCATCCGCCCCGCCATGGTCATGGTTTGCACCGGGGGCGACCGGTTCACGTTCAACGAACGGCTCTTCATCGGGTCCATCGGCCCTCGTGGCATCATTCCAGCCAGCGTTGCGACGTTGTTCGCACTTGAACTCCAATCGTCGAATCCAGAGGCGGCATCGACGCTGGTCGGCACCGTATTTTTGGTCATTCTGACGACGGTTGTCTTCCAAGGGGGATTCGCACGACATATTGCCCAGGCCCTCGACGTGATTCCCATGCGGATCCTCGTTATTGGTGGAGGGCGAGTTGGTCTGGCACTCGCCGAACGACTCGAAGATCGGGGTGAGGAGGTGGTCATTCTCGACAATAACAGTCAGGCCGTCCGAGACGCCCGACAGGCGGGGTTCTCGGTCGAACACGGGGATGGAACGGATGCGGAAGATCTCAAGGCAGCCGGTGCTGGCAACGCGAAGGTCATCGCAGCAGCGACGGGAGACGACGACGTCAACCTCCTGGTGGCCCAACTCGCCAAGAGCCGATTCGACGTCGAGTCGGTCATAGCCCGTGTCAATCAGCCCGCGAACGTGGAGGCGTTCGAGGATCTCGACATCGAGACGGTCGATACAGGGATGTCAGTCGCGTGGTCGATGGATAATTTCATCGAACGGCCGGGGATCGCCCACTGGATGACGGAGATGGACCGAATCGGCGATGTCCAAGAGATCGAGGTGACGGCCGACGATGTCATTGGGCAAACAGTCGGAGAACTCGGCCGAGAATTATCGGAAGATTGTTATATCGCACTCATAAATCGTGACGGTGAGAGTCGAGTCCCTCGTGCAGACGACGAATTGCAACCCGGTGATCACATTACGTTGATCGGTCGCAAGGAGTCAGTTCGGGACGCGATCGACCATTGCCACCCCTCGTGAACTGCCATGCCGGTCGGGACAGATCGGCCCCGTTTTCGGGTTCCGGTCCCACCAATCACGGCATACACGATCCGGGACCACCCGACCGTTCACGACTGTGCCACCGTTGTCGAGGACACTGATAGGGGACGGTGAACTCATACGCGGGTTCATTCGGCCAGCACTGATGGAATCCGGCTGATCGTTTCCTCCTGTCTATCGGTTTGAGGTGCCACAGATGCACACTGGACGGAATAGCAAAGGTGGATGCCGAGCAATTCTGCATCATGGAGGATACCCCCGAGTCACCTCGCCGGCAGGGTCGCCACATCGACATTGATGCGCCCGTTCCACTACCGCTAGAAGATGCGCTCTCGATCGTCGGCCAAAAGACTCGCGCAGACATTATCGTAGCCCTCGGAGAGGCGCGAACCACTGACCCAACGGTCCAGGCCACACTGGAATTTTCCGAACTGATGGATCGGGTTGCGGTCGAAGATAGTGGGCGATTCAACTATCATCTCGACAAACTCGTCGACAGTTTCATCGAAAAGAGAGATGATGGATACACACTCAAACTGCCTGGGCAACTCTTCTATGAATCGCTGGTGGCCGGGACTCTCACTGACCGCCGGGCGATCGATCCGTTTCCGGTTGGACCGTGTCCGGAGTGCACAGATGCGTTGACGGCGGCATATCACCCAGACCATCTTCTCACCGTCGAGTGTGTCGAGTGTGCGACTCTGTACGACGCCATGCACTTTCCCGCACGGGGGCTCGACAGCCGGACGCCGACCGAAATTCTTGATGCGGCGTACACTCGCCGTCACCACAAAGTTGCGACCATGCGGCAGGGTGCCTGTCAGCGGTGTGCCGGAATTGTGTCGCGGAAACTCGTGCAAACGGCGTCGATCACCTACGGTTCTGCACCGATCGAGGAAATGGCAGGCTTGGAGACCTACGCCGTGATGGAATGTAGCGCGTGTCACAGCAGCGTCGTGGGCCATCCAGCCAACATCGGGCTTACTACGCCTCAGGTCGGTGCCCTGTTCTCAGCACACGATCTGGCTGTCACACGTGCCCGTTGGTGGGAAGAACCGACTGCGTCGGCTCGAACACAAACGACCCTGATCAATGACGATCCGCGAACAGTCCGCATTCCGTTTGAAATCGATGGCGATCGACAGACCATCGTATTGGACGCCGACCTCCAGGTGACAGCTGACGGTAACGGGGGGAACGAGGTTGGAAATGGTTCATAATGCTTATCCAACAGAAGCTGGCTTCGCAAAATCGTTAAGCGATCTTGCGCCATTCGGAATCGTATGAATTTCCAAGCAAACCTGCCTGGAAACCCTAGAGTCGTGAAAATTGCTGCAGCTATCGTCATCGGTCTGAGCTTGGGCACACTTCTCTCCCCGTCTCCGGTTTCTCTTCCTCCCATTGGGCAATTGCCGGGGCTACTAGTCGGACTTGCAGGCCTGATAATTGGAGGGGTGATGTACGCGACGTTACCAGGAATGTTGTACAGCTCAGGCTGTCGCTGTACCGGCGAGTGCGGGTGTTCGTAGCCGAATTTAGCGGCTAAACTAGATTTCACTACCGGAGGCCGGCAGTCCGAGCAGGCCAGCCTCAATGCCCTCAAATTAGCCGCGCTTCAATTGAGGAATCTTCTCAAACTTCGATATTTGTGCTAGTCGCCGGTTGTCAACTCGGCGTTCGACAGACGCCATCCATACCAGAGGGCCAAAATGCCGATCACGACGCCACTAACGGAGTACGCCCCACGATTCGGAAGTTGTTCATCGTATTCGTCGAGGCCGACGAGAAAATATTCATTGTCACTTTCGGCGATCAGTCCGGTCGGCTCGTACGTATTCTGCCCGACCGACGTTTCGTAGGAAAGCGGCGAGTCCGAATGCACTTGGCCACTGGTGATCACGCTGCGGTGACGTTCTTGAATGTAGTCGGGACTGACACTTACCGAATCCAATACAGTTCTGGCGTCGGCTTCCGTGTATCGGACGGTAATCCTTGTCGCCTGATTTGCGACTGATTCTCCCCGATAGGATCGGTTGTACAGCGTATTGTTGAGACGGATGTACGATGTGAAATCACCGCTATACGCAGTGGTAAGGACTCTCGAGTGTGGATCGCCATCGATGAGCGTCCCCTGAGCCAGACATTCGACTGGCTGGGGTTGTCCAAAGTAACATTCGATTCCTCGAACCCCCTGTACGTTGTCCGGCAGCTCAGATTCGTACTGGATCCCAGATTCTGTGGGTGTAATTTCGGCGGCTGTGTACGTGTATCGTTCTTCACCCAGGTCGAGTGGATCTAGGTAGAGTGGATTGGTTACCAGGATGATTCCGATGCCAACGTAGACGAGTGCCCGCGTGCGGGCGGACGGGACGAACCTACTAACTGACATCTATTGGCCGACGTGGACGCTCATTCGGGCAGTTGTCCCGAATCGGACAATACACAGAGAACAACGGGTTGGAATCTGTCATCGGGGGCTGAAGTGATCGGCTACCATTAAATCACAGGGGCGGCTTAACCAACCGGTTGAACGAAATCGATCGCCTTCCTTGCCACGACAGTCCCTCTGTTTTCTTGACCATATGCCAATTTTCCCCAGTCCCGTTGAACACTCCTGACTTGGCTTGGTCAGCGCCACTTTGTTTCCCGAGTGAATCACTCAACGAATGAAGGAATGGCCTCAAACTGGCATATATTCGCGTCAGACAGTGATAAGTGCGTCAACGACGACCAGTAGCACGAACCCGACGAGAAATGCGGCTGTAGCGGCATCGGCATACCCATGACCGTGACTCGAGGGGACCATCTCCCGAAGGACCAC
>CAZKGF010000098.1:0-681 GCA_964552115.1 uncultured Halobacteriales archaeon | reverse complement strand
CAGCGAGCATCGCACCGGCAGCAAATCCAGCCGCAATAGGGAACACGCCTTCGGCGACTGCGACGAGACCGAATCCGAAGACCGACGCGAGGACTTGTGGCACCGTTCCCGAGAGTGTCGTATAGGCGAATACCTTCGTCGTTGAGACTCCAGACTGATGGATCGGGACGGCGAACGCAAATCCATCTGGGACATTCTGGAGTCCGATCACGATCGCGAGAACGAGTGCCACGTCTTCTAGGCCCGACGCGAAGGCGATACCCATCGCCAATCCCTCAGGTGCATTGTGGAGGGTGATCGCACCGCCGATCAAGACCGCTCGACGAACGCGATCGTCGATCGTTGGCTCGCCATCTGCAGCTCCACCATGGCCACGCCAACGTCGATACTCCGTATGAATATGTGGAATAATCCGGTTACCGACGAGGAGGCTAAATCCACCGATAAAAACTCCGGCCATCACCTGCCACAGAGCTCCTTGCTCCGTCCCCGGGATAATGAGGCCGAAGACCGAGGCAGCGACCATGATCCCACCTGCCAGTCCGAGAGAGGCGTCGTAGACGCGGTGGCTGACGTGTGCACCGAGGAGGATGGGTAGTGCCCCCAGCCCCGTGACGAGCCCTGCAACGGTCGTCACCATGAGCATCATCTGGAAGGAGGCCATACGCCGACTCCGTAGAC
>CAZKGF010000097.1:6110-7337 GCA_964552115.1 uncultured Halobacteriales archaeon | reverse complement strand
AGACGAACTGCTGGCGTTTGGCAGCGTCCTGGAGGTCGATTCCACGGATGATGTGTGTCACGTCGGTCAGGTAATCGTCTACACCGCTCTGGAAATCCAGCATTGGCCAGCAGCGGTACTCGGCGGCCGCCTCCCGCGGGTGTGGTCGATCGACCATCCGGAAGGCAACCCAGTCACGCAGTGCGGGATTTTTGTGCGTGATATCGGTGCGGACGCGGAGCACCATCTCGCCGGCGTCGTACCCACCATCGATCATTGCCTCGAATTCCTCGCGGGTCGTCTCGGGGTCCTTGTCGCGGTGGGGACAGGCTTCGCCGGCGTTTTTTTGCTCGGAAAACGCTTCCTGGGGGCACGAACACGTGTACGCCCCGCCGGCGTCGATGAGTGCGTGGCCGTACTCGTAATACGTCTCGACGCGATCGCTCGCCCGAAGGACCTCGTCGGGTTCGAAGCCCAGGTAGTCGATCGCCTCGAGAATCGCGCCATAGGCGTCGAGGTCGGGCCGCTTCGTTTCCGGGTCTGTGTCGTCGAATCGGCAGATGAAGCTCCCGTCATACCGTTGCTTGTACGTCCCGACAACGGCGGCCATCCGAGCGTGGCCGATGTGCCAGGGACCGTTCGGATTCGGTGCCACCCGCATCCTGACCTCGTCGACCGCTTCGACGTTGGGGAGATCTGGCAAGTCGTGGTCCTCGTCTTCCTCAGTGGCATCGAGTTCGGCGACCCGCTCGGGTGAAAGCGTCTCGAGTCGAGCTCGTCGCTCGGCCGTATCCATCTCGTTGACGCGGTCGACGACAGACTGGATGACTTCGGGAATCTCGTCGGCGTGTTCGCGGAACTCGGGATGATCGCCCAGCAACGGACCCATGATGGCTCCGACCTGCGCCTCGCTGTCGTGTTTGAGCGCGTTGAGGAGTGCGTGTTCCTCGGCGGCGGTTTCCACTCGCTCGCGCAAAGCGGCGTCCATTACGTCCGGGTGGGGTACGGAGGCTCAAAACAGGGCCGGTCCCGACCTCAGGCGTCCGGGGCATATGGTGCCAGTCGTGTGCGCCAATCCTCGGGGATGGGGCGGGGAGCGCCGTCGTCATCGATCGGCGGACGGGACCGTCGCTCGGAAGACGGAACCGCTGCTCGGAAGACAGAACCGTTGCTCGGAGGACCTCATCCGTCGATGCGGGGAGGGAGTCGAACGACACGGTCACGCGCGGAAAAACGCGAGCAGTGACG
>CAZKGF010000097.1:0-6100 GCA_964552115.1 uncultured Halobacteriales archaeon | reverse complement strand
GCCAGTCGGGTGCGCCAATCCGCGGGGATGGGGCGGGGAGCGCCGTCGTCATCGAGGAGAACCGACGTTGTCTGGGCCGTCGCGACCGAGCCGTCACCGACTGCGAGGTCGTAGTCGATCGTAAAACTCGTCCGCCCGACGTCGATTGGGCCGAGTGTGACCGTTACTGTTTGATCGGGCAAAATCGGAGCGTCGTACTCCAGTTCCAGGTGCCTGACTGCTGTCGGGGCGTCGGCCAACGAGGTCCGGAGGACGTCGACCAACATGGCGCCTTTGGCCTGTTCCATGTAGGAGACGTAGACTGCGTGATTGACGTGCTTTCGAGGGTCCAGATCGCGATACCTGACCTCAAGCTCGTGGCTGTAGGTACGGTGAGACACAAGCCAAGGCAGTTCCCGTGAGGGCTTGTACTTTGTCGGTCGATCCGACTGATTAGAGAAGATCTTCGACGTGATCGACGACTTCCTCGGGCGTGTCGCCGACGGGCACGCCCGCGCCCTCTAGGGCGTCGATCTTGGACTGAGCGGTGCCAGTGCCCGACCCGGAAACGATGGCGCCGGCGTGGCCCATGCGCTTGCCCGGTGGGGCCGTCCGTCCCGCGATGAATCCGGCCACGGGTGTGTCCATGTACTCGCCGATGTACCGGGCGGCGTCTTCCTCGTCTTCACCGCCGATTTCGCCACACATGACGATCGCGTGGGTCTCGGGGTCGGCCTCGAATCGCTCGAGTGCGTCGATGAAGTCCGTGCCGATGATCGGATCGCCGCCGATCCCGATGGCCGTCGACTGGCCGAAGCCACGGTCGGTGAGGTTATCGACTACCTGGTAGGTGAGCGTCCCCGACCGGGAGACGAGACCGACGTTGCCCGACGTGAAGATGTTCCCCGGCAGGATGCCCAGTTTGGCGACCCCCGGCGTGATGACACCGGGACAGTTCGGGCCGACGAGTGCCGTTTCCGTCTCGGTCACTCGCCGGTAGACCTCGCTCATGTCCTGTGTTGGAATCCCTTCGGTGATCGTGACCACCAGGTCGAGATCGGACACGGCCAGCGCTTCGAAGCAGGCGTCTGCGGCAAAGGCCGGGGGGACGAACACGACCGACGTATTCGCGTCCTCGGCGTCGACGGCGGCTTCGACGGTGTCGTAGACCGGTACGCCAGCGACCGTCTCCCCACCACGACCGGGCACGGCTCCGGCGACGACGTCGGTGCCGTATTCGAGCATCTGCTCGGTGTGGAATTTTCCCTCGCCACCGGTGATCCCCTGGACGACGACGCGGGTCTCTTCGTCGACGAGGATGCTCATGCTTCGACCTCCGCGGCCCGCGCGACGGCTGCTTGCACGGCAGCCTCCAGTGTGGACTCGACCTGGACCAGATCGGTGTTGAGGATCTCCATGCCTTCCTGGCTGTTCGTCCCGGCCAGGCGAATGACGACCGGTTTCGGGATTTCGTCGAACGACTCCAGTGCCTCATTGATTCCCCGAGCGACTTCGTCACCGCGGGTAATGCCACCGAAGATATTGAAGACAACAGCATCGACGTTCTCGTCGGAGAAGACCATATCCAGTGCGTTTGTGACCCGTTCGGCTTTGGCACCGCCGCCGATGTCGAGGAAGTTCGCTGGCGAGCCGCCGTAGTGGTCGACGAGATCGAGCGTCGTCATCACGAGGCCGGCTCCGTTTCCAATGATGCCCACGTTGCCGTCGAGACGGACGTAATCGAAGCCATACTCGTTGGCTTTGGCTTCGAGGTCGTCCTCGGCGGCTTCATCTTCCATGTCGGCGAGATCGGGCTGGCGAAACAGGGCGTCGTCGTCGATGTTCAAGACGGCGTCGGCCGCGATGACATCGCGATCGGCCGTGACCATCAGCGGGTTGATCTCCGCGTCGGACCCGTCACGGTCGTCCCACAGCTCGTACAGGGTCGAAAGGATCGACGCGACGTCACCCGCGATATCGCCGGCAACGCCGGCGTCGTAGACGGCCTTGCGGGACTGAAAGGGATGCATTCCGAAGGCCGGATCGATGTGTTCTCTGGCGATCGCGTCCGGGTCTTCTGCCGCGACGTCTTCGATATTGACGCCGCCGCGTGTCGAGACCATGGCAACAGGTTTGCCCGCGCCTCGATCCATCGTGACGCCAACATAGAGTTCGTTCTCGAAGTCCACGGCATCCTCGACGAGCACGCGATCGACGCGGTACCCCTTCAGATCCATGCCAAGAATTGCGTCCGCGGCCGAACGGGCCTCGGCTTCTGACCCCACGACCTCGATCCCCCCGGCTTTGCCTCGGCCACCGACGTGGACCTGTGCTTTGATGGCCACGGGGTAGCCAATGTTGTTTGCGGCCTCGACCGCCTCGTCAACGGTGGCGGCGAGACCCGACGCCGGCGTAGGGATTCCGGCCGCAGCAAAAACTTGCTTCGCCTGATACTCGTGGAGTCGCATGTGACCGTCGAGGCGGTTGGCAGCCGCCTAAATGTTCTCATTCGGCCGTCTTGCCGGTGGTTTGGACGCCCTGGTTTTCACATGTGATATTTTAGGCCTAACATTCAAGTATCCCGGCTCGCCATTACCGCGTGCCAGCACCGGTTTGGTGCAGGCATCCCACCCACACGGGATCCACCCACCCACCCACAACCCACCGGTGCCGCCCCGCTGGCGGTACCGTTTTTGGTGTAACCATGGCCCATGAGCCGTCGGTCACCGCCCGATCACTTTTCCACTCGACCACCGTTTAGTTCGTGTATGGACGAGGCAGCCCTCGAGTCGTTGGCTCGGGAAATCGTTGAGGCCGACCACGTCGTGGTACTCACGGGCGCGGGTCTGAGCACTGCCTCCGGTATCCCCGACTTCCGGAGCGACGGGGGTGTTTGGGACCGGCTCGACCCTGGTGATTTCCACATCGACCGGTTTCGGGCAGATCCGGCCGGGTTCTGGACCGACCGGCTCGAACTCCACAAGACCCTCTATACAGACGAAACCGGACCGAATGCGGCACACGAAGCTATCGCAACGTTGCAGGATCGGGGCCATCTCGACATCGTCCTCACCCAGAACGTCGATGGGCTCCACGAGGCAGCCGGCACGACGGAGGTTCGACACCTCCATGGGACCAGCCGTACTGTCGAGTGTGTCGAGTGTGGGACACGCCGACCGGCAGAGCCGGTTCGTGAGCGCGCAGCAGCTGGCGATCTTCCCCCGCAGTGTTCGGCGTGTGCCGGGATTTTCAAACCCGCTGTGGTGCTTTTTGGTGAGCAACTCCCGGCCGACGAACTGACTGCTGCTCGCCGCCACGCAGCCGATGCAGACGTCTTTATCGCTGCCGGATCGTCGTTGACGGTAGAGCCCGTGGCGTCGTTGCCAAGGCGCGCAGCCCGAAACGGGGCGACACTGGCCATCGTCAACCTGGACCAGACGCCGGTGTCTCCACTCGCAGACTACGACTGGCGAGCGGACGTAACCGAGGCGTTCCCCTCCCTCTGCAATCGAGTAGGAGAGTTGGTGACTAACCGACTCTAGAGTTCGACGCCGCTGGGGATGAGGCTCCGCTCACGAACCAGATTGCCGTCCGCGTCGTAGACGAGCAGGGTTTCTTTCTCCCAGGTAATCGTCGATTGTTCGGCGCGCTCGATACGGATAACGTAGGACGAATCGTCCGGATACGCGCGGGCGGCACCGACGAGTTCCTCGATCGAATCGATATCCGTGTTGACTTCGAGGATGTATTCCCCGGTCAGCCGGTTGGTCACACTCAAAACGCCATCCCTGGAGTCTGCTTGGTACCGAAACGCGACATCGACATCAGCGCCTGTGAGCCCATTGTCTGTCGAACTGACCCGTGATCCGAATGCGTCGGACGGTCCCTCGTACGTGACAACGAGTTCGGGAGAGCTGTCGCCATCGCCGGTTCTGGGGCGGACGGTTAGGGTGAAGTAATCGCGCCTCATCCGCTTAGGGACGATACGTCCGCCGAGGCTATGAACGTAACGCCCGCTTGCAGTCTGTGACCATTGCGATGTCTGCCACTCGTCAGCTTCGGATTTAAGTGTCTGGCCGGGAAACGATCCGGCAATCGCCCGCCGTGACGGCTCGACATTATCGATGTCAGAGACTCCAGCCGACGACGCCGACGGTGACTCCCCTGGCCTGGTCTCCGGGATCCGGTCGAAACTCCTGAGCACCGCGCGACTGCTCACCGGCTCCCGACTCGAGTTGCCACACTACGATCCCCGACGGCACGACTCGCTCGTCTCCTTCGATGGGCTGGACGGGATGGACGAGGTCGATCGGTACTGGGTGGACGTGCCCTACGCGTTCGTTTCGATCAACTTCGATCCCGAATCGAGCGAGCATCTGTATCACGTGGTCGAGCCCGAACTCGACGACGCCGAACAGGACCTTCTGGATCGGTTGTTCGAAGACGTTCGTGATCCGCTCTTGTACCGAGACGAGGTCGATGACGATCCCGAGGCTGCCCTTCAGCAGGAACTGATCGAAACCCTCGAGGACTACGGTGTGGGCGTCTCTGCGGAAACGATCTACAAATTCCAGTACTACCTCCACCGGTCGTTTCAGGGCTACGGTCGGCTCGACCCGTTGATGCACGACCCACACATCGAGGACATCTCCTGTGATGGGCCTTCGCTGCCGGTGTTCATCTACCACGAGGACTATACGGACATCGAGACGAACGTCGTCTACGACGAAGACGAACTGGATAACTTCGTGATCCAACTGGCCCAGCGATCCGGTCGGCACGTCTCCGTGTCCGACCCGGTGGTGTCTACGACACTTCCCGATGGCTCACGGATCGAACTCGCGCTAGGGGAAGAAGTCACACCCCAGGGCTCAGCTTTTACCATACGGAAGTATGCCGAGGAGCCCTTCTCTCCGATCGATCTGCTCGAGTACGGCACATACGATCTCGATCAGTTGGTCTACCTCTGGCTTGCAATCGAGTCGAACAAGTCTCTCCTGTTCGCCGGGGGCACCGCCACCGGGAAAACCACCTCGATGAACGCGATGTCGATGTTCATCCCGCCGCGGTCGAAGGTGTTGACCATCGAAGATACTAGGGAGCTGTCGTTGTATCACGACAATTGGCTGTCCAGTCTCACCCGCGAGCGGGTGGGCGAGGCCGACATTACCATGTACGATCTCCTCCGCTCGGCCCTGCGCCACCGACCCGAGTATATCATCGTGGGCGAGGTGCGCGGTGAGGAGGCCATGACGCTGTTTCAGGCCATGAACACCGGCCACACGACGTTTTCGACGATCCACGCCGACAGCGTTCAGACCGTTATCAACCGGCTCGAAAACGAACCGATCAGCGTCCCGCGAACGATGGTTAGCTCACTCGACGTTCTCTGTGTCCAGGTCCTCACCCGTTCGGAAGGTGAACGAGTTCGCAGAGCCAATGTCATTGCCGAGATCGAAGGGGTCGACCAGCGGACGGGCGAACTCGACTATTCCAACGTGTATACCTGGCAGCCGACCGAGGACACCTTCGCCGAGCAAAATTCTCAGCTGCTCGCAGACATCCAGTCCGAGCGGGCATGGAGTCGGACCGAACTGTTGGAGGAAATCCAACGGCGCCGGCAGTTTTTGGCGGCCTTGCGAGATCAAGGCGTGACCGACTACCGACGGTTTACAGCCATGGTCAACCGGTACTACGCCGATCCCGAGTCCGCGATGCAACGCCTCGAGGGCATGTCGGTCGCCACCGAGGGCGACCACTGAGATGGTCGAACCGGTTTGGGCGGTCCCGTCGATCGTCGTCGTTTGTGCGGTTAGTCTGTATCTCGCCGACAAAGTCGGTGGCCGTCCCCGCCGGATCGTAACGCGACTTGCACGGGTCATCTGTGGGCGGTTCGTCCAAGAACACACGGAACGGCGGCGGGTCCTCGAAGCAGCATTTTCGGAGACGCCATACCGGAGTTACGCTGCCAAAACGTTGCTGTTTACCGGGATCGCGGTTCTCGGTGGCACAGTCGCCGGTGGCTACCTCGTCGCTGGAATGCTCACGATTCTCGAACCTCTGGTTCGAACGATGGCCCAACTCCCGTCCGCAATTGCGCGGCCGCTGGGTCTGTCGCCTC
>CAZKGF010000096.1:0-7354 GCA_964552115.1 uncultured Halobacteriales archaeon | reverse complement strand
GCCTAAAAAGGACGCGTGTTAGCGGCACGCGCCCCTCGCTTGCCTACGGAGTATGCTAGTATGTGAGACCAGAGTTCAGCGTTTATTCAAACCATCGGGGTACAGACCACAAGCAATGCCCGCCGGCGAGAGGCATGGCCTCACCAAGACCTATACCGGAAGACGGAACAAACCGAGAACAGCCGCTCCGACCAATCCAAATTCAAGCACTAACTATATCTATTGATTACCGGCATATCCGACTGGAAGACCGAAACTGCCCTGAGTGCCAGTCCGACATCGTGACGATCTGCAAGGCGAACGGACAGGGGGAAGAGTACTGGTTCAATTGCGCCGCGCCCAACGAAGAGTGCGGCTGGGGCCAAGACACGATGACGCACAAGTCGGACGAACGACGCGTCTCCTCTGAAGAGGCCCGCGCCCGATTCGATCAGCAGTTCGAGTAGACGCCCGACGACCGCCCCCGCGGATCAGTCGTCGTCCATCTGGCTCAACTGAGCCTGCGAGGCCGACACGTCGTCCGTCTCCTGCTCGATGATCTCGTCGATCGAGAGTTCCCCGGTGACGGCCTTGTCGAGCTGGCCGCGGAGGTCGTTCAGCTCGTTCTCGGCCTTCTCGATCTGCTCCTGCCGTTGGGCGAACTCGGCGGCGATCTCCCGCTGCTCCTCTACTCGGGGATGAAGATCTCGAGGTCTTCGAAGTCGTCCTGTTGCGTACGCCGACGGTTCGAGTGGCCGGTGACGATGGCCCGGATCGCCTTCTGAAAGTACTCGCTGCGGAGGAGGAGCTTCAGGTAGTGCGGATCTAGCTCGTCCTCGTCCACGACCCGGTAGACCGGGAACTCGGTGGTACAGATGGCGCCGTCGAAGTCCTCACCGACCGTGCTGATGGCCCCCTTCCAAAGATCGATCTGCGAATAGACGATGTCGCCTTCGTACATGTAGTGCCAGCGCGACGAGCCGGTGAAGTACTGTCCTTTCCACATCACAGGATTCCGTCCCTTACCGGCCTCCCGCTCCTTCATCTCACCGTCGTGCGTCACGGTAGGGACTTTGAACGTCGTATCCGGGTGGTTCGTCGGGTCGACCCGCTCATCGCGCTCGTTCAGCACGTCGCCGAGCCGGAGGTTCTTCATCCCGTCGGGGGATTCCTCTTGGGCCTGCTGCTGGAACAGGTGGTACTTGGGATCGATCCGACCGTCGTCGCGACGTCCGAATATCTCGGACGCCATGATCGACATCGCTAAGGGGTCGTCGGTCCCTTCGTAGCCCGAGGGGTCTTCGCGGAACTCGTGGTACTGGGCGAGGATCGTGTCGTCGTCTTCGAGGTCGAGGTTGCCGTCCTCGTCCAGCGAGTACAGGTCGTTGCGGTCGACGCTCTCTCCCGTCGGCGCGTAGCCGATCTCCTCGGCCTCGGCGAGGAAGACGGGGTAGTCGTTCTCTTCGACCACGTCGGTCATCACGTCCCACTTCTCGCTTCCCGTCAGATCGTCGAAGTTGTCGATTTCCCGCTCTTCGAGGACGCGGTCGGAGGTCTCGTCGAACTCCTTCTTCTCCACCTTCGTGTACTTCTCGAAGAAGAGGATGGAGGTCTTGTTCTGGGCGCCCGCCTTCGTGAAGGTGTGTTCAGGGAGCGACGTGACCCATATCGGATAGCGCCGCTTCCCTCTCCGGTATGCGTGTCGGTGATCGTGCCGCGCAGGTCCTCAATATTCAGCATGCCCCCGAACCTTCAATCGATATCTGACACTGGTGTATTGTGCGCGCATATTGAACGGCTGGTTCACCTCATTCAATCCCGAATGATGGCATCGGTTCTGCTCAACCCGTCCTCTGTATTCAGCACGGGATTCCTGACGGTCTCTGAGTGAATCTCACGGGCCGTACTGAAGACACAGGGCAAATCGGGCACCGACTTTGAGTGCCGATCGTGATTAGAAAGTTACATCCATCAACTAGGTTCAGCGGCCCAGCTCCGAGCCACATCCTCCACTACAAGGACATCGTCTCTGCGATTACTCGGTTATTGCCGGACTCAACGTGAGGGGGGCCGAGAGCAGTGTCTTGGCGACGAGAACCACAGCGACTGCGCTGAGTCCGGCGCAACCGAAGTACACCGCGTCGAATCCCACGCTCGACGCTGCGGGGAGGGCGACTATCGGTCCCAGAATACCACCGAAGTCGCCGGAGACGTCGTACGCGCCACCGAGTTTCGCCACGTCCTCCGATGGACTGATGTCGCCGAGATACGCCTTGAGGACGGGGCCAACCGCACCACCACCGACCGCGGCTACGACGCCACCGGCCACGATGCCGACAAGTGTCGGCACCATCGCCACGATCACGAAGCCGATAACCATGACGCACAGCGAAGGGAGGACGAGGGAGATTCGGTCGTCGAACGAGTCGGAATATCGGCCAGCCACCAGGGTCGACCCCGCAGCAGCGAGGGTGACGAGTGCGAGCATGAAACCGGTCACACCCAGGTCACCGAGGCCGCCGACCTCGAGTCCGAGTTCGGCGGTGAACACCACGACAGTCGTCAGGAAGGCCCTGGTGAGGAAGTTCAGGATACCATTGATCGTTCCGATCACGGCCAGGCGACGATCAGCCCGGACGAGCGCGGGGAGGTGGCGGATGCCTCTATTCTGATCGACATCTGGAGACCTGTCAGGAACGAGTGCGAGGATGAGCGGCACCGAGACAAAACTAACCACCCCACTGAGCAAGAATGCCTCGCGGATACCATACACGTCCGCGACGACCCCACCGACGACTAGTCCGATAGGGAACCCGAGTCCGTACGAACCGAGCATATATCCCAGCCACCGACCGCGGTTTTCTGGCGTCGTGATGTCGGTTATCATCGCGTATCCCCCAACGAGAACCAGTGCCGACCCGACCCCGGCCGCGGCCCGTGTGGCGACGAATACGACCGCCGGATCCAGCGGAACGGGTCCGGGGTCCATCCCGAGCGCGTAGCCAAAGGGGGCGACGGTCAACAAGAGGAACCCGGCGATCAGTGGCCGGCGGGTTCCGACCCGGTCGAGGAGGCTTCCGACGGGTGCGTTGCTCAGGAGCCGTACGCCACCAGTCGTGGAAATGATGAGCCCGACGACAGCCGGCGAGAGCCCCAGGACTAGTTCGAGCCGCGGGAGCGCCGGGAACGTGATGCCACCCGCCACAGCGGGAAGGAAGATACCGACGACGAGGCTCCCGGCGGCGTATGACACGCCCGGATCGTCACGGTAGGCCGGCAACTGCATCACCCCGGTGTTCAAAACACCGTCCAATAAGCGTTCGCAGAGGGGTGACAGGCGGCCATCCATTGCTGAGAGGCAGACCGTCCCGTTTCCGTTCCCATCGGCTCACAGGGTACGAGCTTCGTCCCCTCAGCTTGAAGAGCGTGCGAAATCTGTAGAACGGTTACCGGCCTCCGTTGGTGTCGTGAGCGCTCCGAGAAGTGTTACTCGACGTGGATCGTTCCCGTCATGCCCAGATCCTCGTGTGGGAGGCAGACGTAATCGTACTGCCCGGGCACGTCGAACGTGTGTTGGTAGGTCTCTCCCCTGGGGACGAGCGACCCACCCGTCGACTCGTCCGGAGCGTAGCTGGCGAACCCCTCGGCGTCGGCGGGCAGGTCCGCGTCGTCGCTGTCGTCGGGCCGACAGCAGACGTTGTGGCCTGCACTGGCGAACCCCCAGGTTACGGCGTCCCCGACCGCGACCGTCAGTTCCGCGGGCTCGAAGGCGTTCCCACCGTCTGCACCCGCGACGACATCGGCGTCGGGAAACGACGGTCCGGAGAGACACCCCGTGAGGCTGCCACCGGTGCCGACCGCGAGGGCTGCGAGTACCTGACGTCGGCCGAGACGAACGGGCCGTTGCCAGACCCTCACGCCGCATCGGCTCCGTGGGGCGTGGTGCTGGCGATGGCCGTCGGGTCCACGCCCAGTCATGCAGGTGTGTCAGCCGGTGGTTCCACCCCGTCGGTCGGGACGCCGGCGGTCAGCAGGGTGACACCGACGCCGATGTACGCCAGCAGATTCACCACGTTTGGGATGAAGCTAGGCACGCCGGTCAGCACTATCCGCACGAGCGGAACCGATACCGCAGCGACTAGCAGGAGAACGCCGACGGCCTTCGGATGGACGTCCGCGAGGAGAACGGTGATGCCGAAGAGTGCGTACGCCGGGTACAGCGTCGCCAGGCCCACGAGTGGGGCCAGCGCGAGCGGGCCAGGTGGCTCAGTTAGAACCCCGGTCGGTTCCAAGATCCCCGCTCCCAGTACGATGATGGCCCAGCAGATGGCGGCGACCACCACCAGGACGGCGGCGACGCGAGTCAGGTACGGTCGCCGCTCGACGAGGGCGGGATACAGTCCGAGCAATCCGAGCGGGATGAGAACCGTCGCAGCGGACGCGAACGTCGTGTCCTGCGGGATGGACGTCCCGCTGTAGGTCGCGAGAATCTCGCTCGCTACGAAGACCGCATACAGCGCGGCCCCGACGAGGAACAGTTTCGGGACGTGCTCTTCGAGCGTGCTGAATGTGCCTGTTTCCGATGGCATGGTGCAGGACATCCGCGTCGGTGAAATATAGTTAATCTGTATGACATTACCGTTGTTCGTTTGATACGTTGGTGGAGGCGTCGGCTGGGCAGTCCGACTGATGACTGGATTTAACCGCTCCTGCAGTGAAAAAGTAGTATGACCACCGACGGCACGGCGACATCGGGACTCTCACCGGATACAGCGTTTGCCCTCCTCGCAGACGAAACTCGCCTCGAAATACTGCGGACGCTCAGTGAGACGGACGAACCGCTGGCGTTCTCGACGCTGTTCGAGCGTAGCGAGTACGACGACTCCTCGAACTTCACCTATCACCTCGACAAACTCGAGGGGCACTTCATCAGTCGGACTGACGATGGGTACGCCCTCCGACAGGCGGGCCGCCGTGTCGTCGAGGCGGTCATCGCGGGCACGGTGACCGAGGACCCCGTGGTCGAGCGGGCCCGCACCGAGCGGCCATGTCCCTTCTGTTCGGCCCCTATCGAGGTCAGCTACAGGCAAGAGCGGGTCGAAATGCATTGTTCCGAGTGCCCAGGTGCGCTGAGACACGTAGACCCGAGGGAGCAACTCGACACCGAGGACGAAATGGTCGGTCATCTCGGTAACATGTCGCTGCCGCCGGCAGGCGTGCAGGGACGTACGCCGACGGAAATGTTGAAGGCCGCCCAGTCCTGGAAGCACCTGGACGTCATGGCCGACAGTGCTGGGTTCTGTTCACGCTGTTCCGGCATCATCAAGCACTCGGTGACCGTCTGTGAAGACCACGATGGAACGGGGGGTATCTGCAATCAGTGTGACCGACGGTACGCGGTCCTCTTCGAGGTCGAGTGCGAGACTTGCCACTACAGCAAAAAGGGGATCGCCCCGGCATGCCTGTTGGCAAAGACCGAACTGTTGTCGTTCCTCACCGAACACGGCGGCAACCCTCTTATCCCGGACACATTCGACGTGGAGCCCGGAGCGGTAGCGGACTATGAAGAGAAAGTTCTCTCCGTAGACCCCTTCAAAGCGGCGTTCACCTTCACTATCGACGACGATGCCCTCACATTGACGATAGACGAGGACGTGTCGGTCGTTGATGTGACGAGAGATCGGGGATCCGAATCCGTCTAATAGATAAAACGCGCAGATGCAGCACTGGACTCAGAGTTAGTGGGGCGGGTTAATCGGGAGAGAGAACGCGAGTAATCATCGCTCTGTATTCAGCACGATACCTATGACAGCAATCAGTAGTTTGATTGGTCGATTCTGAATACAGGGCGCGTACGGCCACCGAACGGTGACAACGCTGCTTCGAGTGAATTGAACGCGGCAGAAAAGCGTCGTATCCCTTTCGTGTCTCAAACCTCGATCTATAGTGTCTGCCCTCACCGTTCACGACATCTATTTGATGGTTACATGCATCTTCGACTAACAGGCTCCCCCATGAATTGGTCCGCGATTACCCGGTATCGCGGTGCACCCGCGATCGTCGTCGGATTCGCCCTCCTCCTGAATCCCATGGTCGTGAGTGCCTACGACATTGGTGACCCGGACACGTATCGGTTCGAAGCGAGCGAAGTCGAGTTCTTCGAGAATGGTACGTACGACTATCAGACACTCGCCCTTCCACTCGACTCCGAAGTTGCGTGTTTCGGTGACTTACCGTCGCGATCCTGTATCCTCGAGCAGGCTATACACGAACAAGGAGGGATCGCCCACGACGGACCACCGAGAAGTTTCTTGGCTCACGAATACAGTTATGTCCACATTTGGGAGGAAGGGTTCTTCAGCCCAACCACTCGGGCGGGCCCAAATGGGACTGTGATTTATTATCTCGAGCCGCAACCCAAGGAGGAAGTCGTCGATCGCATCGCGACACCACTCTCCAGGACCAATAACGGCGTCCAGACCGCCATCGAAACTGGCACGTATGAAACCAGCGACGAACTCGCCGGCACTCACGAACTCGTCCGCGCCGATGGACAGAACTACGTCGTATATCCGACAGCGATTCAGGAACATCGCCGGTCGGAGCGGACGCTGGTGGTCGTCTTGCTCCAGGGTGTGCTATGGATTAGCGGCGTATTCCTGATACTTCGTGGACAACGCCACCGAGTCCAAAACTGATAGCTCGAGGAACGTTATTGGTAGCACTCTTCTCAAGCAACTCTGTTTCAATCGCAGCAGTCTTGGCAGTCTTCAGATGTCCAGACAGCCTCTACGAAATGCATAGCGCACGTCTCGAACCAATGCAATGCAGCTCTGAGGTGTGGGAATTGGTAGACACCGCAGAATTGCGAAATAATAAAGCAGCTCGCTAGTATCGGAGTGGCGTGTGTCCCTGTCAAGAGATACCCTCCTGTTCAGTATCGTGTTGATGCTGTGGGCAGTTCAAATTGAAGCCAGTGGATACGGTAGCTCGGATACAATTGTCCTCGCCTCACTCGTAATCGGGGTAATCGGACTTGCTGGAAGTTTCCTTTCGTTGATGGGTTCTGTCAGTCAGAGTTCTGAGTCCGATCCCACGGAGTGATACGCACGCTCGCTGTTCCGGCTGGTTCAGCGAAAACTGGGTAAACAAACACTGTCGTCTCGCTGTATTCACCCTCCGTATTCAGCAGCCCACACCAACACTGATTGCTCAGAGTTGCCAGTTCACGTTCCGACCGATCGAACGGATGGTTCCAGTGGCATCGGCCGACATGGAAGTACTAAGCAGTCTATCTCGGGATCGGGATCGATCCGTTGTCTGTTCCCCGATGCCAAGATTAGAAATTCGGAATGTCATCCTCTGGTGGGACTAT
>CAZKGF010000095.1:3624-7361 GCA_964552115.1 uncultured Halobacteriales archaeon | reverse complement strand
ATGATTCCGCACCGAACACCTCTCGGAGCCACCCCACTCCCCACCCCCGTCTATTATAGTCTTTGGTGATTATTGTGGGTCTATGTCAGGGCTGACGTTATTCGGGTTATCGGTCACCTTCGCGCTAGTGACCGGAACGGGGGCAGGTGTATTGGGTTTACTATCGTGGGAAGTATTCAGCAGATCGACATTTGGCCGAGTCGTACTAGCATTGACAGCGATGCTATGGCTCTTCGCGTTCTACCACGCGTTTTTGCTCATCTATCAGGAACCGATTCCCGAACTCCAACTCCTCCGAACGGGTGTCTACGCAGGTATTGCCGTCTTCATCGCACTCACGTTGCGGATGCAACTGTCAATTCGGCCGTCCTCGGGCGATGGGTGAGATCCGATGGCAATCTGGGACCTTCTCGGTCAACTGAACGTCGTCCTCGGAATCCTCTCGAGTCTGGGATTGGTTTATCTCATCTACCTCCAGCGGTTCGTCCTGCATACGCGGCGGTTCATGCTGGTAACCTCTCTCGGACTGCTCGTGTTCACCGGTATCGCCCCGCTCACGGCAGTCGTCGCCCCGGACTCTGTCCACATCGTCCACGGCCTGGCGGCACTGATGGTGATTTTTGGGCTATATGACCCGGTCCACAACGACCTGCGGAAAAACGAGTGGGCGGAACTCCTCGTCGAAAATCCCGCTCGACTTCGACACCAGGCTACCTGGATGGTCCCGATGGATGACGAAATCTTGACCCTCTTTCACACCACCGACCTCGTCCTCACCCCCGCAATCATCGCCTACAACCTCGACCGAAGTCGAGAGGAGGTCAACCGGCGTCTTTCAGAGTTAGACGACTGCGGGCTCGTCGACAGGATCGAACGGGGAAAGTATCAAATCACCGATGAAGGCGTTCGCTACCTCGACGGCGCCGAGGAATGGACCTGTACCCGTCGCGAGAAGGCAGGGGTTGGCGACCCGGCGCGGGGTAACGACACAGAACCCCGCGCTACGCCCTGACGGGATAACGTTAATAGTCCCGCCGTATCTGTCACTATTTACCATGCCGCACGTACCTGGAGCGGTCAGGGACGCCCCGAAGAAGTACGGACTGTTGACCGTGGCTGCCGGGTTGGCACTCCTGATAGGCCTTCGCCTGTGGGCGAGCCCGCTCACTATGGAGATCACCGGTCGGTCCCGGAACGGGCTCGTGGAATTTCTATTGATTCCGGTGTTCTTGGCCGTTGTCGGCCTTGGGGTCATGTTGTTCCTGTGGGAACCCGACTCCAATCACGCATGACCGTCGGCGGGTTAGCGAAACATCCACTGCTATTCGGTTTCGCGGTCGTCGGTGTCGTCGGACTTGTCCTGGCTGCGATGGTTGCCCTCGTCCCGGTCTTCGGTCCCGACCGGCAACTTTGGAGCGTTCGCCTGGGGTTTTTGGCCTTTGTCTCTCTGGTCGCAGGGCTCGCGGGATACGTAGCCATCGGCGTGTTCGAGGGGCGAGAGGGACCCGAGTCGGGTTAATGCCCGTCGAGTGTCGATTTCAGATCGGCAGCCCGGCAACCAAGGCGGTTCAGTTCGTCCTCGAAGACAATCTCGGGCTGCATACCGACCGGCGAGTGTTCCATGCCGAGCCGGTAACAGTCCGTGCCGAGTTCGTGCAACCGGGCGGGGACGCCGTTCTCGACACAGGCCGGTGCCGCCCGCGCGTGGCCCTTGAGTCGAGTCGATAGCGGTAGGATCCGGTGACAGATGGCCTCCCGATCGTCACCGGGATCGGACCCGTCGGCGACTCGGGTAACTTCCTGGAGGATGTCGACGGCCTCGTCGTACCATCGGTCACAAGAGGCCGGATCACGGTCCGTGCTCCGACTACGTCGCCACACCAGGAGTAAGATCCCGCCACCCACCAGCACGATCGCGTTGATCACGAGCGCAACGGTGACGCCTGGGGCCACCATACGTGACGCGTCGGTCGATGGCTCCGAAAACGTTGTCCCGGATGACCGAGAATTTAGGCCGCTGGCCAGCGGAGTTGGACCATGAGCTCACGGATGCTGAGGGTCCTCGTCGTCGTGGTCGCCGCGCTGGCGGTGGTTCAAATCGCCTTCGAGGAGTTAATCGTCTTCCTTGGCGCGACCGGTGCCTTACCGCCGGTCCTCTCCGACTCACCACTAGTACTGGTCGCTATACCGTTCACCATCGCAGTTTCGCTACTCGTCATCCTCTTGGGGGCAGCCTTCTGGAACGGTTCCGCCGTCCCTTAGGTCGGGCCCGAACCAGCCGTTGTGACACTCCACACGAGAAGTGCGACAGTCCCGACGAATACTGCAGTTCCGATGTCGTACGACCACGCGAATGCAGCAGTGGACAACCCCGCAGCCGGCCCGCCGAACAAGCCGATCAGCGGAGCCAGTATCGGGACCGTACAGCCAACACAGGTAGCAAGCCCCAAAACGCCCGAGAGGGCGCCGCGCGTGCTCACGAGCACGGTCGTGAAAACCAAGTATGCGAGCGTCGCGTACCCGACGAACTCGAAGGGGATCAGATAAACGCGTAACCAGGGACTGGTCAGGGCGAGGATCGGCCCCCAGCCCGGGGCCGCTGGCGCGATCCGCAGGTCGATCGGTGTGCCGCCGACACCCGGACCGATCAAGCCCGGAATGTAGAGGAGGACCAGTAGGTAGACACCGGCGACGACCCCGGCGCCGACTCTGTGACGGGAGGTGGTGTCGGGCAGCGAGACGCGCCGAATTGCCCAGATACAGACGTTTATCCAGACGAAGGGGTACAAGAGGTACCTGACCTCGCCAGTCGGACTGGTGGAGGTCAAAGCGAAGTACGCGACGAGAACGAAGGCCTCAATGAGTAGCAAGCGAGCCCAAAAATCGACTGGCTGGGGCAACAGGTTGCTGTCGACCAGGCCGAGCGGTAAGGAGGTCGATTCGGTCATGTGGGACGGGTGTGGTAATCGGTTAGAGGGCGACCGAGTCGATCGCGATCACGAGGAGGAGGCTGCCCAGATACGCATTCGACGCGTGGAATGATCTGATCGCGGCCCGTTCCGTTCGATTGCGGTGGAGTCCGATCACTGCCGCCAAGAACAGACTCCCGGCAACCGTCGCTGTCGCCGCATACGCCCAATCGAGACGCGTCGATGTCCCCAGCAGCACGGCACAGACCATTGTTGCTGCCAAATAGAGAAGTACGTGTCGGCGAGTAACGGCCTCCCCGCGGACCACGGGAAGCATCGGGATTCCAACCCGTTCGTAGTCCTCCCGGTAGGCCAGGGCGAGATTGTAGAAGTGCGCTGGTGTCCACAGGAAGATTACTGCGCCCAGAATCACTGCCGGGATACCCACCGATCCCTCCACGGCAGCCCAGCCGATGAGTGCCGGAAATGCCCCCACTGCGCCGCCGATGACGATGTTCTGAGAGGTGTTCGGCTTGAGAACGAGAGTATACCCGACAGAATAAAACAGGATGGCGAGCAGACCGAGCACTGCGGCCAGAGCGTTGACGAAGGCAACGAAGACGGCCGTCGAGGCGACCGCCAGAATTACACCGAATCCCGCGGCCCGGCGGAGCGGAATCACCCCGTCGACGAGCGGTCTGTCGTCCGTTCGATCCATCCGACTGTCAATATCACGCTCGAGCAGGTGGTTGAACGTCCCACTGGCAGCGATGGCCAGGATTCCACCGACAGTCGTGGCCACGACACGCCACAGGTCGAGTGAAGAGC
>CAZKGF010000095.1:0-3614 GCA_964552115.1 uncultured Halobacteriales archaeon | reverse complement strand
GACAGAGCAGCCACCACAACTTCGGTTTCGTCATGGCAAAGTAACCCTTGACCCGCGTGTGAAAGTCGGGGGTTCCAGTCGGCTGTGGTGTCGGGCCCTCCTGCGCAGAATCCCTGGACTCGCGGCCGTCGTTTGGGCCGGGGGATCCCGCCGGTTGAGAACCGGACTCAAGGTGTTCGAGGAGACCCAGGATGACACCGGAAAAAATCCCGATCGCCACGATGAGGTGGGCGCCGGCCAGTGCCGTTCCCGAGTCGCCGACGACCGTCAACGCCCCAAGGGCGACCTGGAGTGGGAACAGTCCCGTGGCCACGAGCAGTGCGTGTCGGAGCCGTGGCGTCACATTGCGTCGGTATGCGACGACGAGCGTGTACACTAAGACCAGACCAACGAGCATCGCAACTACCCGGTGGGCCCAGGCGGCGACTGTCCCGAAACTGTCGAAGGCCGGAAGCCACTCACCACGACAGGCCGGCCAGGTGGCACACGAGCCCGCTCCGTCGAGAAGTCCCGTCGTCGCACCCACGACAATGAGAAGGTAGACGCCGACTGCAGAGGCTGCCAGCAGTGCTGTCAGCCGGTCGACCGAGGTGAATCGAATTGACATGGTCTGAAAGTGCTAGCCGGCAGTGCCGATGTAGACGAATATCAGAATTGCCAGCGAGATGGCCGTCAGGAAGTGCCAATACGCCTCGGTCGTGCGGACCATGAGATTGCGCTCCGAACTGAAGTGGTTCCGTCTCCAGGCCCGATAGATGACGATAGCGAACAGAACCAGGCCCGCGATCAAGTGCGCCGCGTGCAGGCCAGCAAGCGCGTAATACGACGCCCCATAGGGACCTGTCGTCCAGCGCAATCCCTCGTCTATAAGGACGGACCACTCATACCCGAGCAACCCCAGGAAGACTAGCCCCAGAATGACCGTGAGCACGTACCCTGTAATCAGGCCGCGACGATCGTCGTTGAGAATCTTCGTGCGGCCCCAGCGGGTCGTCAGACTCCCCAAGAGCATGACGCCGGCCATGGCCGCGCCGATCCACACAGTCAGGCCCGGGTAGCCCTCCGGCGGGAATGGTCCCCGCGTCGCGTCGAGGTAGAACCACGCGACGAAGAAGCCGGCGAAGATAAGGATCTCGCTGAAAATCAGGATGTACATCCCAATGAGACCGGTCTCCAGGCCGAGGATTTGGCGTTTCTGTTCCGGGATGACTCCGCGTTCGAATTCCTCAATCGCGTACTCCTTTGTCCAGCCCCAGAGCCCGTACAGTTCGATTATGACGCCGGGAACGAGAAACAGCACCGACCACGCAAGTCCCAGGCCGATGAACAACAGCCCGGCGCCCACGAAGAGAGGATACTTACTTCCATGGGGGAAGCCGTCTGCTCCTTCACCTTGGCGAACGGGTTCACCGGCCGCGTCAGAATTCGCCATTACGTCGCACCCCCTGCAAGTGCCTCGCTGTGGCCACCTGAGCTGCTTTCGTTGTGACCCTCACTGCTCGTGCTCTCGCTCTCGCTGTGACCGCCCGATTCAGAGTGACCGCCACCGCTGTCAGGCGCGATCGAGGCACCGACGTCCAGCCCATCGTCAGGGGTGGAAAACACCTCGTCAGCGTGGCCGCCTTTCGCCTCGACCCAGGTCCGGAAATCTTCCGGTGACACGACCTGAATCGTCGCAAGCATCTGCGAGTGTCCTTTTCCGCACAGTTCCGCACATCGGACCTGGTAACTGTCCGCTGCGAGTTGTTCCTGTGAACCATTATGTGTCACTGACACTTGTGTCTCCCCATCGACGTGACCGACGTAGAACCACGCCGTGTTGATCTGCCCAGGTATTGCGTCTTTAGTGATGCCCAGATGCTTGATCGAGAAACTGTGTATCACGTCCGCCGAGGTCGTCTGGAACTGGACGATCGACTCCGATGGCAGGACCACTCGCTCGCCTTGTGAACCCGGGACACCGGCGATGTTGAACCGCCAAAACCACTGACCAGCCGTGACCGCCATCTCGACTTCCTGGTCGACGCCGTGGATCTCGGCTGCATCAGACGCGGTAGCCTCGTCGGTCTGTGCAAGCGTCGATGCGCCGACGAAGATCGTCGTCCCGACGATCGCCAGCACTGCCAGGACGAAGATAGTGAACTTCAACGATCCTTGGCCCGGCTTGAGTGGTTCCGGCTCGGACCGGACGCCGGAGCTGTACCGTAACACCGCGAACACGATTAGGGCCACGACCCCGCCACCGCCGATCAACGCTGACAGCCACATCGTTTGCGCGAAGTCCGTGATGGCCCCGATCGGCTGTAATTCCAACGTCCCGGATTCGAGGGCCCCAAGTCCGAACTCGTACAGGAACAAGGCGAGCGTCGACAGAAAGACCAATCCCCAGAAGACGGTCTCGATGGTGTCGCCTCGTTCGTCCCACACGTCACCGATCCTGTCGCCGACCGCCATCAGTCGTCACCTCCAGCGGACACACTCTCATCCGGCTTGGTCGAACTGCCGGAAGACGCTTCCTCGTTACCCCGTGCAAGTTGGAGCGACATCGGCGTGGGTGGACTGTAGGGGAAGCCGTCCCACTCGGGTGATGGCATGTCCTGGCCACCGAGCAGCCCGTCCCACGGGTTTTCGATCTCCGGCCCTCGCCGCCAGCTCCAGACCATGTTGACGAAGAAAGCGAGCTGCCCAAGCGCGGCGAGGTACGCGAACCCGGTGGTAATCATGTGGCCGAGTTGGAGTTGGGGCGCGAATACGTAGGTCGCGTACCGTCGCATCATCATCGCTCCTTCGGAGCCGGGGGCAGTACCGTCGCCGAGCATCGCCATCATGAAGAACAGCCCGAACATGCCGAAGATCGTCGCGAAGGCGTGGAATTTCGCGAGTCTGGTGTTGTACATTCGCCCTGTGATCTTCGGGAACCAGTAGTACACCCCCGCAAGCAAACCGAACAATCCGACAGTGACGATTGTGAAGTGGAAGTGACCGACGACGAAATACGTCGAGTGGAACTCGATGTCCGTCGCCGGCTGGCCGAAGAAGAACCCGTCCATCCCGGAGTAGATCAAGCCGATGACGACGGAAATCGAGAACAGGACCGGGGTGGTGAGATGGATGCGCCCCTTCCACATCGTCGCTACCATCGAGTAGATGAAGATCCCGAACCCGACCGCGATCACCATCGAAAACACCATGAACGCGTACCGGCTCGCAGCGAGACCGGTCGCGTACATGTGGTGGGCCCAGACGCCGAGTGACGCCACGGAGACGAAGGTGAAGGCGGCGATGAGCGGTTTGTACCCGTATATCGGGCGTTCGGAGAAACGAGAGATCACCTCCGCTGCGATTCCCATCCCCGGTAACACGAGGACGTACACCTCCGGGTGACCGAAGGTCCACCAGATCCATTGGTACAACAGCGGGTCCCCGCCCATGCGGGCGTCGAAGAACGCCATCCCGAGGGTCCGCTCTAGCCACACCATCGACCAGGCATCGATCAGCCAGGGCAACGAGAAAATGGCAAGGACGTTCGTGAACAGGACTGTCCAGATCCAGATCGGCAGGTCGAACCAGCCCAGCTCGGGCTTGCGCTCGTTGATGATGGTCACGAAGAAGTT
>CAZKGF010000094.1:0-7429 GCA_964552115.1 uncultured Halobacteriales archaeon | reverse complement strand
CTTCGAGAGCATGAGCGGTTTTACGACGACCGGTGCTACTGTGTTGGGGGAGATTTCCTTCGAGCGCCACGGTCATGCCATCCTCCTGTGGCGCCAGCTCACCCAGTGGCTGGGCGGGATGGGTATTATCGTCCTGATGGTCGCAATCTTGCCGAAGCTGTCCGTCGGTGGGGCGCAGTTGATGGAACAGGAAGCACCAGGATTCAGCATCGAGAAACTAACGCCGTCGATCCGCGAGACGGCCGGCGCGCTCTGGACGATCTACGTCGGGTTCACCGTGGTGGCTGCTCTGGGTTACTACGGCCTCCACCTGGCTGGCCTCGCTCCGAACATGGACGCCTACAACGCCGTCGCCCACGCACTGACGACATTGCCGACCGGCGGCTTCTCCCCAGAAGCCCGCAGTATGGCAGCGTTCAGCGGTGCCATCCAGTGGGTGGCGATGCCCTTTATGATCGTCGCCGGGACGAACTTCGCGCTCCTCTGGTACGCTTTGCGGGGCGAACCGGGCCGGCTCGTCGGCAACTCCGAGTTTCGCTCGTACCTCCTCGCGCTGGCCGTGGTCGGTGGGCTGCTCGTCGGCTTGCTCGTCACCGGTGTGGGTATCACTGCCCTCTCTCCGCAGGTGGGCCGCTTCGTGGGGTCGATCGAGGCCTCGGCCCGCCACGGGCTGTTCCAGGCGCTGTCTTTTGTGACGACGACCGGCTATGCGAGTACGGACTTCAACGCCTGGGCCAGCCCGGCACAGACCGTGCTTCTGTTTGCGATGTTTCTGGGTGGCTCGGTCGGGTCGGCGGCCGGATCGATCAAGATCGTGCGGTGGTACGCCATCCAGAAGGTGATCCGGCGCGAACTGGTCACGACGGTTCACCCGGAGGCGGTCCTCCCGATCCGAACGTCGACGGAAATCCTCGACGAGGATACGATCCGGGGGCTGGTGGCCTTCACGCTCCTGTTCGTCGCCCTCTTTGCCGTCTCGACGATCCTTCTCTATCTGGATTCCGTTCGGATCGGCCTGTCAATGTCGACGCTCGAGGCGATGAGTGTCGCGATGGCGACGCTCGGCAATATCGGCCCCGGCTTCGGGATCATTGGCCCGATGGAGAATTTTCTGTCCTTCTCGACACCCGGAAAGCTGTACATGGTCTTTCTGATGTGGATCGGCCGCCTCGAAATCCTCTCGGTGTTGGTGATCCTCACGCCGACGTACTGGTGGCGGTAGCTCAGGCAACTTCGTCTGTCATATCGATCTCGACACGACCCTCGAGGTCGCGTTTGGAGGCCGGACTGATGGTGATTCCAGCGTCTTCCAGCGACGTCTTGACTGCGCGGGCATAGGCCGATCGGATGGCGAAGACGTCCCGACGGCGGGGATCAGAAATCCAGTAGTGGACCCGAATGACGACGGCGTCACTGCCGAAGTCGTCGACGTAAGCCCGCGGTCGGGGATCGTCGAGGACGCCCGAGAGGTCCGTCGCCGCCGCAGTGAGTCGGTCAAGTGCCTCGTCGACATCGTCCTCGTAGGCCAGGCCAATGCGCTCGACTACGCGGGTGCGATCGCGGCCGAACGGTCTGGCGACCGGTTCGTTCGTGAGTGTCGTATTCGGGATGGTGACGAGTGTGCCATCGGGTTCGTGGACGCGGGTGACTCGTAGCGTGATCGATTTGACGACGCCTTCGCCGTCGGCCCACTCGATGTAGTTGCCGACGTTGAATTCGGGATCTGTTACCAAAACGAGGCCACTGAACAGCGAGCCGATGACAGTCTGGCCGGCCACGCCGATGGCGAGGGTGGCTGCGGCGATGACGATCGCCGAATCGCCGATAAACTGGCCGTAGCCTGCGAAGCCGGCGCCGACGATGACGGCGAGAATGACCACGAACAGGCGGACGTACCGGGTAATTGCCTCCTGGATGGTCGGGTTGTCGGGGTTGCGCCGGCGGATCGCCCGGCCGATGGCCGGCTCGACCACGAACCAGCCCAGCAGTCCGATCACGAGTCCGCCGGCGAGAAACCACCCGATGCGGACCAACAGTGGCCAGAAGTCGACGAGTTCGTCCGGGCCGACGCCGGGATCGGCCGTCGTCTGCAGTACGAAGTCGAGCCAGCCCACAGGCACCATATCTATGGTCTGGAAGCCGGTTCACAAAGGTCCGTGGGCTACGGTGTGGTGAGCATTCTGGCGCGTGAGAAGTGTCGGTAAATACGGGAGCTGGCCGAGGCGGCTACCTGGCAATGCGAATATCTTCGACATCGGACCGTGCCAGACCGGAACGAGTGGATATTTATCCGGCCGCCGTCTCACATTCGAAAGTCGATGTACGGCCTCTCGAAGGACGAACTGCGCTTTGCCGTCGTGATCAGTTCCTCTCACTTCGCCCAACACGTCTTCTATCGCATTCTCCCGCCGCTGATCCCGGTGATGGCCGTCGCCCTTACCTATCCGCTGTGGCAACTGGGCTTGCTGATCACCTTTTACCTGGTCGGCAGCGGCCTCACCCAGGCGCCCCTCGGGATCGTCGCCGATCGCCGCGATCGCCGCCACCTCCTCACCGGTGGGCTGGTCCTGACGGGTGGGGCATACGTGCTGTTTTCGTTCGCGCCGGTGCTCGGCGCCCCGCTCCCATCGATCGAATTCCTCGGGCATACCTACGACGGTGGATTCCTGGTGATGGCGCTGGCCATGTTGATCGTCGGCGTCGGCCTGGCGGTCGTCCACCCGGCCGCGTACCCGATGATTTCGGACAACGTCAGTGCCACCAGCAAAGGTCGAGTCCTGGGGGTGTTCGGCGCGTCCTCGAAGGTGGGTGACGCCTTCACGCCCGCAGTCGTCGCGGGGCTCATTCTGCTGTTTTCCTGGGAGGAGATCATCCTGTTGTTCGGTGCGGGTGGCATGGCATTCGGCGCGCTGTTGTTCGTCGTGCTCAGGGACGACGACTTCGAGACGATTCCCTCCGGCCAACGCGAGCCGAGCGAGGAGACTACTGTAACAACGTCCGGGACGAGCCGGCGCAGTTACCTGTATCCGATGACGGCAATCTATTTCTTTTTCATCTCGAGTATGCTCTCGACGCGGGCGCTCAACGCCTTCCTGCCCGCGTTCGTGGTCGCCGTCTACGCCTATTCCTTCGAGCTATTCGGCGTCACGTTCGGCGCCGAATCCGTCGCAAACATCTACTTCGCGTGTCTGTTACTCGGGGGTGCGGCCACACAGTTACTGATCGGCCGGGCGACGGACATCTACGACGCCCGGACGATCATGCTTGCCTGTATGGCTACCGGTGCTGTGGGCATGGCCATCCTGGCGGTCGTCCCGCTCCATCCCGTCTTACTCTTCGTCGTCATCGCGATCCTCGGCACCGGCCTGTATGGCGTAAATCCCGCCCGCGACGCGTTGATCAGCGACTTCTCGCCACCCGAGCGGGAGGGACGAACCTTCGGCTACATCTTCACGGCTGTCTTGCTCACTGGCGCGCCGCTGCCCACGCTCATCGGCTATCTCCTCGAAACGACGGGGATGCGCGAGGGCTTTTTCTTGCTCGCTATTGGCCCCGTCCTCGCCGGGATCGCAATCGCCCTGCTCTACTCGGATCGGGTCTGGGATCGTGACGCCCGCTCGCACGCGGTTGGCTCTTCGGATTGAGCCTCGGAGGACTGGCCTGATGCGACCGCCTCACGTCGCGACGGCCGTCTGTGCGGGAGCGCGGTCGGGCCGCTCGGCCGTCGGAAGCTCGACGGTAACGACCGTGCCGGCCGGTTCGTTGTCCGCCAAATCAAGTGTGCCATCGTACCTGTTGGCCAACGTGTTGGCGATGGCCAAACCCAATCCGGAGCCCGGACTGTCGACGCCCTTGACGTTCCACTCGGTCACGCGGTCTTTGCGGTCGTCGGGAATGCCCGGTCCGTTGTCGGCCACCTGTACGCGAACCCTGTCACCGACCGTCCGTGCCGACACGGCGACCTCCGGGTGGTCCGAATCGTTGTGGACGACGGCGTTCGAGAGGAGATTGCCGAAGAGTTCGCCCGCCAGATCGTCGGCCTCGACAGTCACGCCGTCAGGGATGTCGATACTGAACGTCGCGTCGTTGTACTGGGCCCGTGCCTTGGCGACCTCCTCTGCGATGATCTCGTCTAGGTCTCGGGGGCCGCGTTCGTCAGCGGAGTAGCCTAGGAAGTTATCGAGCAGAGCGTTCGTCGCCTCGGTAAACCGCTGGAGTTCCTCGCCGCGGGTGTGAATCTCGGCGAGGTGATCGCTGCCGGCGTCGGTCACGGTATCGGCGAGGAGTTCGGCACGCCCGAGGATGACACTCAGCCCGTTGAGCACGTTGTGTCGCAGCGAGCTATGGAGGAACTCCAGTCGAGCGCGCTCGGTTTCGACCTCGGCACGGTGGCGCCGGCGGAAGGCGTCATACCAGCCGAAGGTAAAACCGATCAGTCCACCGACACTCATGTTGTTCACCGTCACGAAGGCGGTATGGGCGAAGGGGCGCCCGCGGATGTTCTGGTGGGTGATCGTCCACAGCGCGAGCAGGCCGACGACGAGCATGCCGAACAGGACCCAGCCCGCGATCCGCAGAAGTTCGACGCCGTCGAATCGGCTATACCAGAGCAGCCCGACCGCACCGATGAGTCCCAGATCGATCAGAAAGGGCAGGAGGGCAAAGGCAGCGATGCCAAACGACGAGGACATCTCGCGGATGTGCTGGAGCTCGACGAGCCCCATCACCACACTCACTACCAGGATCACCCCGAGGCCTACCGACGTGGTGAGACGTTCGTGGTGGCCGGACGAGACGTGCATGTCCACGTTGTGCCTGGGTCTCACCACCGTATATCGATTGTCCGAATTCGAACCAAACTGGGGCTGAACAGCGTCCACATTGCGACCAAACGATTTGGCCAGAGCGCCATCGAGGACGCCATCCAGGTCGGGCCAGCCGACAGAAACTTTGCCCGCCCGGGACACTGTCACTTATGAATAAGGACACCCGGCCGGGGACGCCGCCTGGGCCGGACGTCTCCTTGGCAGCCATCCCTCTCCATTCGACGAATCTGCTGACGGTCCTCGATGCGGACGGGGTGATCCAATACGAGAGCCCCTCGATCGAACGGGTGTTCGGCTTCGACCAGGACGAACTGGTCGGTGACCAGGTTGCCGCCTATTTTCATCCAGACGACCGCGAGCGCGTCATCGAGGCGTTCGAACGCGTGGTCGAGAGTGAGGACTACATCGCCGAGTCGGCGGAATACCGCCACAAGTGTGCCGATGGCTCGTACTGTTGGGTGGAGTCAGTCGTGTCCGCCAATCCGACTCCCGAAGGGTACTACGTCGTCAACACGCGGGATATCGCCGATCGCAAGGCACGCGAAGAGGAACTCGAGCGGACGAACGAACGCCTCGACGAGGTGGCTCGGGTGGTCAGTCACGATCTGCGCAACCCCCTGAGCGTGGCCAAGGGCCACTTGGATCTGGCCCGGGAGGAATACGACTCGGAATCGCTGGAGGCCGTCGACAACGCCCTCGATCGCATGGAAACGCTCATCGAAGACATGCTGACGCTGGCCAGACAGGGCGATCAATTGTCGGCGACGACCTCGGTCTCTGTGGAGACGATCGCCAACCGGGCCTGGGAGGTCGTGGACACGGGGGAGGCGACGCTTTCTGTTGAATCCGACGTGGCGTTTCAGGCCGATCCCGACCGCCTCCAACAGCTCTTCGAGAACCTCTTCCGGAACGCCCGCGAGCACGGCGGTGGGGACGTGACCGTTCGCGTGGGTACACTGGCCGACCGGGATGGCTTTTACGTAGCCGACGACGGCCCGGGCATTCCGCCGGACGATCGGGAGGCCGTCTTTCGGCCCAGTTACTCGACCGTGCGGTCGGGGAGTGGCTACGGCCTGGCGATCGTCGACGAAATCGTCGATGCCCACGACTGGGAGATCGACGTGACCGACAGCTGGGCAGACGGCGCGCGATTCGAAGTTAGTGACGTCGACACCTCGCCGTGAGCTAGCCCAGCCGGACGTCCCGAGAGACGTTGCGTTCGATCGGTGGATATCCCAGGGGCTGGTTCCCGGCGAGGAACTGCGAGGCGTTGTAGAACAGCCAGACGGCAAACGCCAGTGCCAGGGCGATCTGTCCGATCCCGGCAATTGTGGAACCTGTTGCGAGCGTCTCGAGTGCGAGGGCGATACCTGCACCGGCCATCCCGAGTCCGCCCAGAGCCGACTCGATAGCCAGCAAATGGTGGACGGATAGCGTCCGATCGCCGATCGATACGGTCGAGACCCGACTCGAGATGGCTTGGACGAGCCCCATCAGGATCAGGATGAGTGCCACGACCATGGCGACCGACGGCCAGAGAGAAGCCAATAGGACTAGTCCGACGAGCATCGTGAGGACGCCGAGATACAGGCGGGACGTTTGTTTCATGGCTGGAGGGGAAGTCGGTGACGCAGACGTGCGAACCCCACATAATAGTTGGTGGCGATGTGGCCGAGGAATGCGTCGAGGGCGGACGTTTGTTGCCACATCGAGTCCGAACACTGACTGGTGTCACGGATTCGTGCAGCCAACTCCACGTTTTGACGAGACTGCTGATCGAGCCGTGTAATTCCCTTGGAAAAATTCTCGCCGATCGTACAGTGGTCGATCCCTGCGGTTAGCCTCGGTATCGGCGCGGGGAGCGAAGAGCCGGTGTCTCCGGGTAGCGATGCCGTATGTTCGTGTCTCGACGACGGAAGGGGGCCGATTGGTGGTGTTTCTGGCAGGTGTGGGCTCTGATAATTGGAGCCGAGGGTACAAGTACGTGTTATCGAAACGAACCTTCGTGTCGATTGTCGGTATACCTCCGACGCAAGGTGGGTGTGACGGACGCGGTCACTGAGTCGGAACGAGGAAGCCGCTAGTGCGTTCGGCTGGTGGTTTTGTTCGAGAAGTACGCGAAGTCACTCCTCTACCGACGGGTGGGGCGAAACGGCGCTTACAGGGTTGATGGAAGACAGTACACATGGCCGGGCGGGCCGGCACGACGGCAATGCACAGACGCGACGAATGGACGCGATTCGGGCAACTGGCGTTGTTGTGGCCGTGCTAGTGACAGTCGTGATTGGGCTCGGGGTGCTGAGTGGCGGTGGGGTTGCAGAGGATCATTCGGAAATCCCATCTGCGACATTATCGGGAAACCCAGCTGATGTTGACTCCGTGGATAGCATCGTGGCTATTCTTGAGATTAATGCCACCAATGCCCAGGTATTCGAAGGATCCGGAACTCTTGAACAAGATAATTTCAATCTCTCATTCGACAAAACCAATGATATTGATTTTAGTAATGTCTCACAGGAGGATCTTGCCCTGGAGTTCATCGATACCAAAGGGGATGTGGCAGCAGTAATAGATGGGAACTTGGATATCGCTAATGCCACCAC
>CAZKGF010000093.1:2959-7471 GCA_964552115.1 uncultured Halobacteriales archaeon | reverse complement strand
ATCCGCTTATTCATCGTAGCCCAACCGTCGGAGGCGGTCACGTACGTCTGGGTCGATATTTGGTCGTTCAACGCTATCGTCCATTGAGTCGTCGACACGCTGTAAATGCTCCTCTAAGCGCTCATCAAACCGATGTACGTGTTTTTGATTCTGTTCGGCTACGTTGTTTTGTTCGTCGGGATCCGACCGGAGATCATAGAGCTCCGTGGTTCCGTCGGGTCGCTTGATGAATTTCCAATCGCGTTCGCGTATCCCGATCGTTCGTTCCTTGTCTGAATTTTCCCAACCGCCGATAATATCCTCCCGTGGCCAATCATCGTTAAAGACCAGACGTTGAAGACTGTATCCTTGGTACGTCTCTGGTACGTGCAGATCCGCGACATCAAGGAGTGTCGTGGGAAGGTCAACGAGTCCGACGAGTTCGTCGTATGCATTACAGTCGTTCCAGCCCGAGATGCACAGTGGGACGTGGGTTTTTACATCAAACAATTTGGCGCCACCGAAGTATCCACGGTCTAGGAAGTGGTCTCCGTGATCGGCAGTCAAGCCAATGAAAGCCTGTTCTCCCCAACGATTCTCAATTGCATCCAGTAAGCGGCCAACTTGCGTATCGGTGTATCGTATTTCGGCGTCGTAGAGGTCGATGAAGGCCTCGAATTCGTCCTGGGTTATCGACTCGGGTTCCTCGATAAACTTACGACGTAATTTAATCGAATCACGATCGTCGATGAGTGTATCACGGAACATACGTTGGTATTCGCGTGGGGGAAGGAACGGATGGTGAACGTCCATGTAGTGAACCCACAGAAATGTCGGTTTCTCGGGCGCCTCGTCGATGAAATCGATTGCCAAGTCTGTTATCTTCTCGCCCCGGACGTGAAATGACCCGATATTGATCCCTCGAGACGATTCGAGAAGGTCGTACCCTCGCTGCAAAAACGGGTAGATGGAAGTATTCCGGAGTCGCGTCTTTGCCCATCGTCGAGCTTGAGCGGTTATCGACTTCGAAGGGGCGGAGTCGTAGAATCTATCCCAGCCACGCTCATATCCATACTCACTGGAGACGTAAAGATTCGAATGAAAACCGCCGGTTCGGTATCCGGCATTTGAAAATATTTCTGACAAGAGTGTTTGCGATTCGGAAATACGACTGTGCCCACCATGCATCAACGGCATTACACCAGATAATATCGAGGGAAAAGAAAACTGTGTCCCGCCGACATGAGCAAATGCATTCATAAAGCGACTTCCCGAGGCAGCGAACGAGTCAATGTTGGGTGTCGTGCTGCGTTTGTAACCGTGATAGCCCACGTGATCGGCTCGAAGTGAATCAATAGTGATAAGAACAACGTTCTGCATAGTGATGTGTGAGATTGGCACAAATTTAGCCTTGCGGTCCTATCCGGTTCCACCTCCGAGTATGTATAACGCCTTTTGACGAATATGTACCGAGATAGAGAGAAGAATGAGTACGTAACTGATTGCACCCGCACTGACGAGCTGAAGCGTTCCGAGGCGTCCTGCCATTGCGAACGGTTCAATCCAAATGACTAGTAAGCCCATGGAAACCGCGGCAATAATTTCGCACCCGATCTCTCGGACGGGGAGGCGTAGTTGCCCAATCAAGCGTCGAAGTGAAAAATATCCAAGGCAAACGCGAAGCAGGGCCGAAACGGCTGTCGCAATCGCTGCTCCGTACCAGCCTATCACCCATATGAGTATTAAGTTTAGAACGAAATTGACCACGATGAAACTGAAGTTCACGCGATAAGCGACATCCGGAGAATCGATAGCATTGATCACATTGACAAATTGTGATGCGTAGACATCAAATCCGTAAGCCAACACGAGCAAGATCAGAATGCCGGATCCCCGACCAAACTCGGGGCCGTAGAATTCAAGCACGCGTTGACCGACGATACTGGCGCCGACAAGACCGGGAATCACAAAGACACCCGCAAATACAAGCCCGTCAGCAAGATATTGTCTTATCCGCTCAAATTCTGCACCTGTACTAAGATCACTGATTTCGGGAAATAAGGTGCGCTGGATTGAACTGCTTATAGTGGCTAAGAGGGTCGCAATCCCCCAGGCTGCTTCATAAACGCCGATGAGGCTTGCACTCACGAATATTGAGAGCAGAATCGTATCCATCCATCCAAAAACTCGGGAACGTAATGCTCCCATCCAAGCGTATTTTGCGAAGGCAGCTACCTCGTCAATGTGTTCGCGTTTGGGAAACTTTGGCCGAAATCCCAACAACAGAAATCCGGCTGCGGCCGTCACTATCAACGATATTGCATGGCCAAATATGAGAGCACTTACCCCGTAACCCAGAAACAAAACTCCGGCCTGAACCATCGTTCGGCCGATCCGCTCTATAGCTCGCAGAATTCCGGCGGTCGCAACCCGTTTATTGCCCTGCAAGCCGCCTAAAATAGTTCTGAATACGTAGGTTCCCAGGATTAACACTGCGATAGGTCCGTTGTAGCTAGCGATCACACGGATGAATTCGCTTTCAACAGGATCTATCACCAATGGTGCGAGTTCGCCGATCAGGAGGACAAGCCCGGCGAGGATTACACCGAGTATCCCGTTAACCCCGAGTCCTGTTCCAAAATAAGCGGCTTGGTTGCTACCCTCGCTAATCCGCTTGTTAATAGCAGCACCTACTGCATTTCCGGGAATGGCCAGCCAGAAGAATCCAACCGCAGTAGCGATAGCGTACTCACCCAGTCCGGTGGGACCAAGGAGATACGCGATTGCGAAGGTAGCTGCAAACCCAGCAGCAGATATAACAAGATTTGAGCCAAAATCGATTAAAGTCGTCTTTCCGGCTTGCATCAGTCGATATACCTGTTGTTCCTTTGTTGGTGATTTGCTGGGGCGGAGAATTCACCTCTATATCCTTGGTCAATTGGCTTTCCATGTTCGTCGAGCCATTCAATCAAAATCTTGTCAATGATTCTTGCGATAATCCGGGTTCTCTCCCTGTAATCCTGCTGATCACAACGGTTGAATAGTTTCGTTTGCACCTTACTGCGGGGAAATTTATTGTCATTTGTTCGTATCACGTTCAACATGCCAATATGTAATTTAGAGGTGTCACATTCGGAATTGCGGCGTTGTCTCTTACGAAAATCCCGAGGACATCGCTGTGAAATAGCGTGAGGATGACCATTATTCGCGGAGTTGACACCAAGCATTCCACTTGTGTCCGCCCGTGCCATATCGAAAGTGATCCATATAACACTGACTGGTTGAACGAAATTCCGCCCTTTATCTACCAAAATCCAAGGATCAACTTGGGGTAGTGTTGGGGAAGATATCCATTGAAACCGTTCGATACCATGAACGAGTCCTTGGTCTCCTCCTGTATCTAAATTACACGAGAGGGTTGTCATTTCATTCCCCGCAATAGCGGGACGATGGAGGACGTTTAGAACGTCTTCTTGGAGTTCACTCTCAGTCAACCCTACTGTCATCCGTGTCGGTGCGCGTCCAGTGAAAATTGCTCCGATCAAGGGCTGGGTTGAAATACTCCGGGTAATGCTTTTTGTGAAGCCGTTTCCTCTGGAAGCGATATTGCTAAAGTCGAGGGTTGTGTCGCGACGAAACCCATTGAGAGGGGTATGGTCTGCTCTAACGCAATGAATCGTTATCCTCACAACGTTTGACCGACTCATGCCAGTATATCCTCCCGAATCAGCGGCTATTCTTTTGCATTGCGATTTCACCTCAAATATCCAATTTGTATTATCGGATATATTCGGAAGGTAGAATGTCCGGGCTGGTTTACGTGATGAGCAACCCATCACACCCTCTGAACGAAGCCATATCAAATGGACGATTCCATTCGCGGTACTGGTTCGCAGATCGTCATGGTGTTTCTGATGTTGGCAAACATTCCACTGCCCTTACAAGACGAGATCGCATTGGATGAAATATAGGTGATATATAATATATCTGCTAATTTGTTTACGGATGGTCTTGTGGTTAATAGGCACTATATTACGACAAAAGACGCATACAAAAAGGCACACGTAGGAGCTAGACCTCGTTTCCAAATAGATCGATATCATCAACACTCTCGTACTCCCACACGAGATCGAAGTACCGCTTCAACCCCGCGACGAACGACCCGTTCTCAGTGATCGCCGCCTGGCGCATGTGGTTGGGCACATCGGGTTCTTCAACGAGAAAGATCGCCTCGCCGGATTCGTAGTCCATGCTCGGATCGATCAGCGTCCCTCGCCAGGGTATCGGTCCAGTACTGAACCGAACGCCAGCGTCCGGATACTCGTCAGTAAAATACTCGACGATCTCGGCCTGGATGGGACGGTTCTCGGGCTCGAGCCGGTCCGGATGGAGAAAGAGCACGTCGATCGGCACTCTCTCGATGGCGTCCGCGAACGCTGGCTCCACCGATTCAAAGTACTCGAAACTCTTGGTGATGACACAGATCCGGTCGTCAGCGGCGTGGTACAGCCGGCGAGTCTCGGCCTCACTCGC
>CAZKGF010000093.1:0-2859 GCA_964552115.1 uncultured Halobacteriales archaeon | reverse complement strand
GCGAGATTCGGCGCCGTCGTCCGACCGAGCGTGAGCAGCTCCGCGAGGGCTCGTTGCTCGTATTCGGTCAACCCGAGGCGGTCCAGCAGTGCCGTCGGCGGATCGGCCATTCGGCCGAGGTTGGCCGCCTCGACCCAAAATCCTGCCGGTCCCGATTACGGTCGGGAAAGCTTAACACCGAGACCCCCGCGGGTCCGATATGCCCGGCAAGTACTACGAAGAATTCACGGTGGGCGAGACCATCGAGCACGACACACGCCGCACGATCAGTGAAGCCGACAACCAGCGGTACTGTGACCTCACGATGAACCAGCAGCCGCTCCACCTCGACGCCGAGTTCGCGGCCGAGACGCAGTTCGGCGAACGCCTTGTCAACGGCCTCTACACGATGAGCTTGGCCGTCGCGCTGACCATTCCGGACACGACCGATGGCACGATCGTGGCGAACCTCTCGTACGACAACGTCGAGCATCCGAACCCAGTCTTTCACGGCGACACGATCCGGGCGACGACGACGGTCACCGGCAAGCGCGAAACCAGTGACGGCGAGCGCGGAATCGTCACCATGCACGTCGCTGTCTACAACCAGGACGACGACATCGTCTGTGAGTTCGACCGGACAGCCCTGTCGCTCAAGCAGGATTCCTGAGTGGGGAACTCCCGTTCGATTGTGTCCCACTCCAGCGCGTGGATATGACTGGCCTGAAAACAGATCGCGACTCCCCCGCTAGAATACCGGATTCTCCCGGTCACTCCGAAAGCGAGTCCGCGTCGGGATCGTACGGGCGGCCCGGATCGAACTGTGGGGCGCCGATTCCGAGTACCCTTGCAGCGCCAGCCGAGTCTGCGGGGACGAACGCGCGATGGGGACTCTCCGGTTCGGCGACGAACACCTGGCCGGCCTCGACGGCGTACGTTTCGACTGGCGTTTGGACGGACAGCGACCCGGCAAGCACGTAGAACAGCTCTTCGCGCTGTTCGTGGTAGTGGTACGCTCGGGCGAGTTGCTCTCCAGGGTCGATTTCGTAGATGGCTGCCGCGAGTGTTCCGAGCCCCACGGCATCGCTGATCGACCGTCGATCACAGGGATAGTCTGAGGTTGGCTCGAGCGCAGTGGGGTCGAGCACGTGGTAGTCCATGGTCGGAGACGGGCTGGCGGCGTCCTATATCCACCGCTGGCGTCAGTCACCTCGATTCGGCCGGCGACGGCTCCGTGACGCCCGAGATGTAGCCGGCGAGATCGGAGGTGGAAATGACCCCGATGAGGCCCGCTTCGTCGTCGACGACTGGCATGTGATGGAAGCCCTCCGTCAGCATCAGGTCGGCCGCCTCGCGGATCGATTGCTGTGCCCGTGCGGTGATCACGTCGGTGGTGGCGTACCGCGAGACGGTGGTGTTGGCTTTCGGTTCGCTTCTGGCCACAATCTCCACGAAGTCTGTGGTCGTCAGAATCCCTACGAGGTGGCCACCGTCGTCGACCACGACGAGGGAACCGACGTCTTCCTCGAGCATCCGGGTCGCCGCATCCTCGACGAGCGTGTCCGGCGAGACAGTCTCCAGGTCCGTCGACATGACGCGAGCGACGAAGATGTCCTCCATCGTGGCGCACATCGCTGGGTCCCCTTATCAGCGTTTGCGTTCCGCCTGTCTCGCGAGGCGACCGTGACGCCGCTCTCTCGAATACCCTCGGCGGAACGTGGCCTAGGGCCGCGACGTCTCAGAGGGGGAACGGTTGATCTTGTCGTGCGGACGGGAGGCGGACACCCGTGAGGCACTGGACGTCAGCGCGTTGGCGACACCGCGACTGGACGTGAATTCGGTACCGACCCGACTTCCACGCCCGACACGGATGCCCCGTGTGACAGCTGCGCTCGGCAGGTTCATCCCTCTCTGGGACCTGTGCAACTCGATGAACGCTCGATACGTCGACGTCGTCGTTATACCGCTCCCGACGGATGCGCTCGATACCTACCGTGACATTGCCGCCGGCGTTGGCCAGATTTGGATCGATCACGGTGCGCTCCAGTACTTCGAGGGCGTCGAAGACGACGGGGAGTCGGGTGATGAGGACACGTCGATGCGGACGATGGGGGACCTCGCCGGCTCGGGGGACACCGAGGCAACTATCGTCGGGTTCGTCGTCTTCGAATCACAGGCACACCGGGATGAGGTGACAGCGGCGGTGCAACAGGATCCGGCATACCAGCAACACTTCGAGGGCGCGTTGCCGTTCGACCCGGGTCGGATGGCGGCTGGCACGTTCGAATCCATCGTCAGTGTCGTTCAGTGAGCAATGTCGTTCTCCGTGGCGACAGTGATGGCCCGGACGTGCCGAGACACCGAGCGACGTTGTCGCGGGCGATGACGCAATTTCGACCGGCAGGATGGGGGTGACGCTGTTCGCCCGGCTGTCTCGCGGACCCGCGGATCCCTTTCGGCACCGAGCGCTGCCACGATCAGATCTCGGTTATGTAGTCATCTCCCGAGTTGTACCTGTGCGTGGACCGGTCTCGCTGATCCGCCTTCCTGTTGGATCACGAGCCGCCGGAATCCCACCTGACCACAGCCTCCAGGCGCCGATCGAACGCTGGCTCGTGTTCGGGAGACCAGCCGACGCGTCCCGTCGACCGACCGGTTTTACTGTCTCCCGGCCGTGTTCACTCCATGGCCGACGAGCCAGACAGCATTACGGTCTACTCAGACTACGTGTGCCCCTTCTGTTATCTGGGTCGTGCGTCTCTCGACCAGTACCAGGAGACGCGCGACAATCCCCTGGATATCGAGTGGCACCCGTTCGATCTTCGGGCAGGCCAGCGCGGTCCCGATGGTGAACTGGACCCCACGGTCGACTCGGGCAAA
>CAZKGF010000092.1:1206-7488 GCA_964552115.1 uncultured Halobacteriales archaeon | reverse complement strand
TGTTGGTCGTTCGATCGCAAACCGGATCTCGATGTGCCCGCCGTCCAGGCCAAACTCGACCGGGGTGTCGGTGGCGATGGTGAATTCGTTAATGTGGACGTCCAATACGCCCCGTCACTACTCAGACGTGACGAGCGAACACGCATACGATTCAGGCCCGATCCGGATGACTACGCAAAAATGGCCAACATGGATCGACACGTGACCGATCGCATCGACTGTGTCGGGGTCAAGCTGAGTCAGGACCTATCCGACAAGGACGGCACTACCGAGGCAAATTCACTGTTCCTCATGGGCGACGGAAGCGAGCAGGTCGACCATGTGGCTGTCCGCGTCGGTCCATCGACGCTCAATCGGGATCTCGTCACTGCCGGGTATGGCGACGTCCTCCGGTTCGAGAACGTTCTGGTCCTTTGGAACGACGACGAAGCAGCCTACAATCTCGTGGTCGAGCAAGAGACGCTCGTGGATCAACTCCCTGCCTGACGCCGGAACGGCACGTTTTTGCGACCGGTGGCCCGACGGTGTCCAATGACCGAGTCCCCGCAAATCCTTCTGACGAACGACGACGGGGTCGAAGCGACCGGATTTCGTGCACTGTACGAAGCCTTAGAGACGGTCGGTGAAGTGATCGGTGTTGCACCTGCGAGCGACCAAAGTGCGGTTGGCCGTGCGTTGTCCTACGACGTTACCGTCCGTGAACACGATCTCGGCTACGTGATCGAGGGGACGCCCGCCGACTGTGTCGTGGCCGGGTTAGGCTCTCTCGTCCCGGATGCGGATTTGGTGGTTTCGGGCTGTAATGAGGGTGCGAATCTTGGCGCCTACAACCTCGGTCGGTCCGGGACGGTTTCGGCAGCCGTGGAAGCCGCCTTTTTCGGCATACCTGCAATTGCCGTCTCTCTATACATTCCCGTCGCAGGCGACGAGGGATTCGACGGCCTAGACGCGGGGTACGATTCCTTCGAACCCGCAACAGAGGCGGCGACGTTTCTGGCCGAACACGCCCAGGAAGCCGGCGTGTTCGAAAGTGCAGAATACCTCAATGTCAACGCTCCCATTCCGGCGGATGCAACCGGGCAGGTGGAGGTGACCCGCCCATCACACGTTCACATGCTCGATGCCCGCCGAGACGGAGAGCGAATCCAATTGCACGATCCGATCTGGGAACGGATGGCCTCGGGCAAGATTTCTGATGCAGAAGGCACTGACCGCCGAGCCATCGTCAATGGCCACACCAGTGTCTCACCACTGACTGCGCCTCATTCCGTCGAACATCACCAAGCGCTGGATCGGTTGGCAGCCCGGTATCCGGAGTAGCCACAGCAGACGAGAGAAATTGGCTACAGGATCAACCACCGCTTGCCAGCGGCGGGGAGTCATGGGGGAACGGCTTACTTTGAATTGGTTTCACTGGTTCCAGAATTTTCCCCGAATCCACGTCGTCACAATCGATGAGACCCATCGTCACTGCATCTCTGGTGGATATAGACCATCCGTCCAGCGGCTTCAAGTTGGTCTCCGATTCGGTCCTCTACGGTCCAGACAGATGTCACTACGTTGTTTGCTGCCACGTGGAGCGGAAGACACGCAACGCCCAGAGTCTACCGGTTACTTCGTTGCTCGACCTTGTTCAACTCGATGAGTAGTCGGAAAATAGCTTTGACAAGGTTGGCGTCCACCTCGTATCGCTCCGCGTTTTCGCCGGCACGCTCCATCACCCGTTGTTCCTGATCTTCGTCCGTCGTAGGCAGGTCGCGGTCGGCTTTCACCTGTGCGATCGTGTCGGCTACGTACGTTCGCCTGGCGATCAATTCGACGATGTCGTGATCGATCTCTTTGATCTCCTCGCGTAACTCCGCTAACTCCATTTCGTCAGGAGTCCGCCGTGCCGTACCATTGTTATCTGTCATATCGGTATGGTTCCCTCCGATTGGGTCGTAGTTACCCAGGTCTCCCCAGCCAGCGACTCCCACGTGGACTGGACTGCTTCGATTGTGTCTGTATCGCCGATGGCCGTGTAACTTGGCCCGGTCCCGGACAACGATACGCCCCGAACGTCCGGCATCACCGCAAGCATCGGGTCGGTGGTGAAATCGAGGGCAGCTGTGAAGGCAAGTCCGTTGACGGTCATTGCTCGGCCGTATTCTCCTGCTAACGCCAACTCTGCGACGAGTTCTGCAATCGGCGCCACACGGGCACACCGATCGACGTCCGCATCAGCACTATAGGCTCGTTCCGGGGGCGTGTAGACGGCGACAGCCCAGTCGACGGTCTCGTGGGCGAGCAGCTCGTCCTGGTCGTTGTCGGTGACGGTGACGCCGCCAAGCATGCTGGCACTCGCGTCGTCGAACGCTCCGGTGACCGTTACTCCGGTTTCCCTCGCTGCTTGTACGCCAATCCGGGCAGCGTCTTCGCGGCTGATTGCCTCTCGCATCCCCAGTGCATCGAGTGTTGCCACGACGGTTGCGTTCGCCGCGGCACTCGAACTTTTGAGGCCGGCAGCAAGGGGTACCTCACTCTCGGTCCGAACGGTGCCGCCTTCCCCGTCACCAAACCGGGCTGTAACCAATGACACGCATCGCTCGATCAACGCCGTGTCCGCATCGGTGACGCCATCGATCGTCCCACGCACCGACTCGGTCGTCGGGTCCAGGGACACTGTCGCGGTCGTGTGAGCATCGATGGCAAAGGCGGCACCGGTCCCCGTTGCAAGCGCATTCAGCACCGTCCCAGCGCCCGGTGCCCGTGCCTGGCCCGCCATGCTGCCCGAGAGTCCCCACCGCCGGTATTTACCAGTGGTGGTTAGCGAAGATCGGTCGGTTCAAACGGGACCGCAGACATGAAGCGGGTATGAGCGCCCATACCGAGATTCCCCCCGACACACTCGCCGTCGATCTCACCGCCGAGGGGGTCGAAGTGGAGTATACCGATGGCCGCCAGGTCTTCTATCGAGGCGTTCCCGAACCGGTCACAGGCGAACATACCACTGCACCCGGCAAGGACGTGCACGTGCTCGTTACCAATGCGGAGGAAACACACGGTGTCCTGACGTACGTCAACGAACGAACGACCGAGGACGAGATCCTCGAGGATGCCGGAGTCGGGCGGGTGTTACTCGCGGAGGAGGAAACTGCGTCAATCTATCCCGGCGTCGAGGTATCAAATACCGGCTTGCGAATTCGGGTCGATGCCGACCGAGACCAAGTCGATGGACGAATTTTCGTCTTCGAAGAGGATGCGAGGGGAGAACGCTCTGTCGAATTGGTGAGCGATGAAAACTCGGAGTGACGACTTCGGTTACTGAATGTAGGACGGATCCTCGGCATCGCACGTAGACTCGTGCTGGCGGGCATCCTCTTCCGAGTCGAACATGAGGCCGCACTGCTCGCATTTATACCAGGTCATCTCGTCCCGCTCAGTCTGGACGACCATGGTGAGGATTGTGTGTGCCATTGGTTTAGCTTCTGCGGTGGGGGCCTCTCCTGGCGTTCGGAGTGGGAGACATATCGGCGCTAGGCAGAACACGCGCAGAGACCATGTCGGCGGGAAGACTAACAGAGAGCGGGTGACTGCGGTCGATATCGAGATACGAACTGACCCGCACGCTCCATACTTATTCACGACCTACTCACGAGCGGGTGTCTCCCATCCTTTTGGGTTCCATGGGCAAGCCAATTCTCAAGCCGTTCCACGCGCTAACCCCTGCATGAGCGATGGCGACGGGACTGTCGAACTCCGGGTCGTCGGCGCCCGGAAGCGTGATGCTGGTCGCGGGATCGCCCGGCTCCCCGAACACGTCCGGAGTCGACTGGGCGTACTAAGCGGTGATCCGATCGTGCTAGACGGAGAGACACCGACCGTCGCGAAAGTGTGGCCGGGGGAGTCTGCCGACGACGAGGTTCGGATCGACGCCGATACGCGCGACAACGCGGGCGTTACGATCGGTGAGACGGTCCTGGCACGGCCAGCCGACGTCCGGCCGGCAAACACGGTTACGCTCCAGCCGGTGTCCACCGATGTCGACCGTTCACCACCTGCGGAGACGATGAGCCGTCAGCTACGGGACTCCCTCCTCCGTGAAGGTGAACGGGTCCGGCTGCGGGACACAGGCCTGTACTACGTGGCGGAGACCGACCCAGAGGGGTCTGTTCGTGTTGAAGCCGAGACGACGATCGAACTCGATCCCGATCCGCCAGCAACGGAGCTCGAACAGAACACCGGGACGACAGATTCAGAACCCGGGACCGAGCCCGCCAGCCAGACGACCTACGAGGATATCGGAGGACTCGACGACGAACTCGACCGGGTTCGAGAGATGATCGAGGTGCCACTCGCCGAACCGGAAGTGTTCGAATCACTCTCGATCGACCCTCCAAGCGGTGTCTTGCTTCACGGCCCGCCCGGAACCGGAAAGACGCTCATCGCGCGGGCCGTCGCCAACGAAGTGGATGCTGCGTTCGAGGTCATTTCGGGGCCGGAAATCGTCTCGAAGTACAAGGGCGAGTCCGAGCAACGGTTGCGTGAGGCCTTCGAACGGTCGCGCGAATCGGCGCCGGCACTCCTCTTCATCGACGAAATCGATTCCATAGCCGCAAGTCGGGGCGACGATGCCGATATGGAAGCCAGAGTTGTCGCGCAATTACTCACCTTGATGGACGGTCTAGAGGACAGCGGGCAGGTCGTGGTGGTCGGTGCGACCAACCGCGTGGACGCGGTCGATCCAGCATTGCGTCGCGGTGGGCGGTTCGATCGGGAGATCGAAATCGGTGTCCCGGACGAACAAGGCCGACGAGAGATTTTCGCAGTCCATACTCGTGGTGTTCCGCTGGCCGAAGACGTCGATCTCGACCGGTTGGCAGCACGGACACACGGGTTCGTCGGCGCTGATGTCGAATCACTCGTCCGTGAGGCAGCGATGGTGGCATTACGCCGGGATCGGAGCGACCCTCGGCTGTCTCGTGACGATTTCGAAACAGCGCTTGCTGCGGTCGAGCCCTCTGCGATGCGAGAATACGTAGCTGAAACCCCCCGCGTCACTTTCGCCGACGTGGGCGGACTTGACGGTCCGAAAGAGCGCCTTCGGGAGACCATCGAGTGGCCCCTCGAGTACGGTCCGTTATTCGACGCAACGCAGACAGATCCACCGACCGGCGTACTGCTACACGGGTCGCCGGGGACCGGGAAGACGCTCCTCGCTCGAGCAATCGCGGGTGAATCCGGCGTTAACTTCATCAGTGTCGCTGGCCCGGAACTTCTGGATCGATACGTCGGCGAATCCGAAGAGGCGGTGAGAGAGCTGTTTGACCGCGCTCGCCAGACCGCGCCGTCCATCGTCTTTGTCGACGAAATCGACGCCGTTGCGGGCCGGCGAGGCGAGGCCGATACCGTCGCCGAACGCGTGGTTTCTCAGTTACTGACAGAACTCGACCGCGCCGCCGAAAACCCCCAACTCGGCGTCGTCGCCGCGACCAATCGCAAGGCACGCCTGGATCCGGCATTGCTCCGGCCCGGCCGATTGGAGGAGCACGTTTCCGTGCCTGCCCCGGACGATGCTGCTCGTCGAGAGATCTTCCGTGTTCACACGCGGGGAAAACCGCTGTCCGAGGACGTCGATCTGGATGCACTTGCGACCGAAACTGACGGCCTCTCCGGTGCAGACATCGAGGCATTGGTCAGACATGCGTCGCTCCGAGCGATTCGATCCGTGGCCGAAGAACGATCGCCGGCAGCTGCGAGGGAACGTGCCGATACTGTTACATTGACCCCTGAGGATTTCCGCGGCGCACTCGACCGTGTTCGACGAGCGGTGGATTGATACCGCATTTCTTGGACACCCCGACAGCCGGGCCAAGATCAGTGACTCCCAACGATTTGGAGTGGCTATTCCAACCAAATCGCGGGGTGAGCTGTGCGGCCAGGCCACCCCCAGAGGTGTTTGATCACGCAATCTGGTCACTTTGTCCCGAACGTAAATGGGCGACTAGAGAGGTAGAAGCGGTAAGTGGTGACGAGGAGGCGGAGGAAACGGGCCGTCCGGACGGCCCGTCGTCGGCGTGGCCCGAACGCCGCTGGATGCCCGCGTGGCCGAGCAGTTGTGCCGGTTGTGACGTGAAAAGCGCCTCACCGGCATCGGATGATCCGCCATCGTGACGGATAAACCTCCCGGAGGGCGTTCCAACGTTCGATGGAATCCACCCCACTCGAATATTCGATCGAGACATTCGCGTTACCACTCTCGACGATCCGAGAGTGCGGGGAACTCTGTCCGTATGTCGTCGA
>CAZKGF010000092.1:0-1196 GCA_964552115.1 uncultured Halobacteriales archaeon | reverse complement strand
CCGCCATCGTGACGGATAAACCTCCCGGAGGGCGTTCCAACTTTCGATGGAATCCACTCCACTCGAATATTCGAGTAATCACTCTCGACGATCCGAGAGTGCGGGGAACTCTGTCCGTATGTCGTCGACCCACTCTGCTTTCACCTCAGTAGTCAGGACCGTCGGGTCTGTCCCTGCACTTGCGAGAACGGTCCCCCAGGGGTCGTAGACGGCCGATCGACCGAGTAATTGGTCCGAGCCCGGTTGTGTACCGTTGACCGTCGCAACGTACATCAGGTTCTCGATGGCCCGTGCTCGGGGCAGTGTCCGCCAGTGTTCGACGCGGGGATAGGGCCAGGCGCTGGGAACGAGCGTGAGCGTGACGCCCCGATCCAACAGGGTGCGATAGAGTTCCGGAAATCTGAGATCGTAACAGGTGGTGATTCCGATGGTAAACTCGCGAAAGTCAAACACAGACAGACTTTCACCGGGATGGAGCAGATCAGCCTCGGCTGACTCGTAGCCGAACAAGTGGTGTTTTCGATAGGTCCCCCGTCGTTCACCCTTTGCATCGAAGAAGACGGCCGTATTCGCCAACCCACTCTCGGCCGGAACTGCAAAGCCAGCGGCTGCCGAGGCAGCCAGATCTTCGACGATCGAGCCGGCCAACACTGCTATATCGTTCGTGCGGGCTGCCCTCGAAATACGTGAGAGACTCGGACCGGTAAGGGACTCGCTAGCGGACGCGTAGTCCTCGAACGCGAAGTAACCGACCGTAAAGATCTCGGGCAGAAGGACGAGATCAGCGCCTTCGGCGGCTGCTGTTTCGATCGCATCGATGGCCGCATCGCGATTCGTGGAGACGGCCCCATCCTCGATCGCCAGTTGGGCAAGTGCCAGCCTCACGCCGGACCCCTCCGCCCGACGAGATTCTCGTTCTCGGACGGCCACCTGACGCTCGGACTCCAAGACAACTGGCGATGTCGGGCGAATCGGTCACCACTGCATCGTAAAATCCAACTGTTGGGTCGCGATACCTCCACCAACCGAGTACCCGTTCCACGGGTCATACGGACTCACCGATCCGTGACCCACACATGCGAAAACTATACTCAGGCCCGGGTTACACGCCAGGTGGTCGAGCGGGCTCTGCCCCACTTCTCGATGTCGACCTCGTCAGACTCTTCGGCCAGTTTTGGGAGGCGCGCGCCGACCTG
>CAZKGF010000091.1:0-7642 GCA_964552115.1 uncultured Halobacteriales archaeon | reverse complement strand
GAGACCGTTCGGAACGTCAGCCTCACATTCGACGACGGTGTCGTCGTCGATTACGGAGCCGAGCATGGCGAGTCCGTTATTGAAGAGGTCCTCGAGACCGACGATGGTGCCAGACGGGTCGGCGAACTTGGTATCGGAATGAACCGCGGCATCGACCGTCCGACAGGGCAGACGTTATTCGACGAGAAAATGGCCGGGACGGTTCATCTCGCCCTGGGCCGAGCCTATGCCGCCTGTCTTCCAGCCGGTGAGTCAGGGAATCAAAGTGCTGTGCACGTCGATTTGATCACGGACATGACCGGTGAGGATGCACGGCTGTCGATCGATGGCCGAGATGTGCTCCGCGGGGGTCAGTTTCACTGGGAGTCGGGATTCGATTCCTGACAGTTACCGAGCAAGTCGCGTTTGACACTGGTGGACCACCTCGAAAAACTCCCCACGGCGTGGGCCGTGCATCGGGTAGTGGTCGGCGCCACCGATTTCGATGTAGTCGACCCGGTCGTCCGGGAGCACCATTTCGTCGACGTGATCGAGTGAACCCGGCCGGTCGGCAATGGAGTCAGCACGCCCGCGAATCACCAACGTTGGAACAGCGATGTGTTTGGGGTCCCAGGGCGGATCTCCGGCACACGACGCTGCCCAGTCTGCGAGGCCACCGGCTTGTGCGACGAACGTTTCGCCGTCGATCCCTTGGTTGGACTCGATTTGTGCCTGCCAGATAGCCTCGAAGAGAGACGGATCCCCGCCTTGTCGGTCCTTGACGGTGGATTTCTGTTGTTTGAACCACGCAACGTCGAGCCGGTCGAGACCGAGGGTGGCGAGTCCATCCTCGACGGTATACCTGGGTTTGTAGGCCGGGGCACACTGGGTGAGCGTCGTGATTTGCGGAGACTCGCGGGCGGCGAGGCGTCCACACACGTGGGCGCCCCAGGACACCCCGACGAGGTGGACGATATCGTGGCTCTCGCGAACGAATTCGAGGGCGGTAGCCACGTCGTCCGCGGCGAGATCGGCACGGACCGGGGGCGGATTCGACTCCGGTGGATCCGACATAGCCGGTGGGAGGTCACTGTCGCCGTACCCACGGATATCCAGTGCGTAGGCCGCTCGCCCCCGGTCGGAGGCAGCGTGGAGCCACGAATACGACGTATCGTTCGGTACCGGTGTGACGAACAAGGCCCGCGCATTTGTGATGCTTCCGTGGACGAACAGGACGGCTTCGTCGGCAGTATGTGGTGATCGCTCCCAGCAGTTCAGTGTTGTTCCGTCATGGGTGCTGATGGCATGGGAGCGAACGTCCATGTCGGCGGCTTGAATCGGCGCCGAAAAGAAACCGATGGCTCGGTCTCACTGCCCCTCAATCTGGATGCGTGATCCGGTTTCGCTCCGCTCAAGTCCGTCGACCGAGTCCAGGTGGGCGACGACAGCAACCGGGCTCGCAGCGCGTGGTTCACCGTCCTTGCTTGCAGGGGTTTCTCCCCAAAACAAGCACAGCGCGTTTCCAGTCGGCCAGTACGCGATGGCTCCGACATCGACAACTTCCTGGCCGTCCTCCTGGGGAACATCGACTGGGATCGAGAAGTACAACTCACAGCCCCATCGGGTCCCCGTTCCGTCGACCGGAAGGGCATCCCTGATCGCGGCACGCGTCTGTGGATTGGTCGTTGCCCAATTTGCAGTCCCGCTCCACCCATCGACGGTGACGGCAAGGTCAGCCATGCCCACTTCTACTCCCTCCGCGAATTCAAAGTGATTGGTCCGTCCCCAGCGCCGACGGTCTGGCTTGAACTGCCCGCGAGTGGTCCGAATTGACACCGTCTTTGGCCTACGATCTCTCCTCGGGATAACTCGGCGGATGCCCAGGGGTGGTGAGCGTGGCCTGGGCGATCGGCCACCTGTCTGGGGTCCAATTCGCCGATACTGGAGGGAGAGCCATGATAGGGCGAAATAGCTGCCCTTTTGAGGCCCGACCGGGACTGTCATACCAATGGCAGAGTTCACGGTTGCAGTCGCGGATCCGGACCGCGGCGAGACCCATCAGATCGAGATCTCCGGACAGGACGCCAATCGCTTTATTGGAAGAGATATCGGAGAGGAAGTTGACGGCGGTGCCGTTGGACTTGATGGCTATGCATTGGAATTGACAGGCGGATCAGACGATGCCGGGCGTCCAATGCGGGGAGACGTTCGCGGGACGTCGTTGACGGAGCTGTTGTTGGAGGGTGGAACCGGGTATCATCCAACCCGGGACGGGGAACGCAAGCGAGTGACCGTTCGCGGCCGCGAAGTTAGCGAATCCACCCGCCAGATCAATGCGCGGATTACGGAACGCGGTGAGACCGATGTCGACGAACTGCTAGGTGAGGAGTGACCGAGCGCGTCCCCTCCGATCACGAATCCGTGACCACTCACCGGATTAACTATGGCCGAGTTGGTCACACACACAGACCCGAGTTGGTCGTGTCTCCGCACTGCTCGGTGGATGAGGGCAGTGTCGTGCAACTGTCCCTAGAGGGGACCAAAACTTGGGCCCGAGTCGAGGAGACGCTCTCGGGGAAACTGGCGATTCGGGGTGCATTCGAGAACGCTCGCCTCGCGCGGAGTCAAGGCGAGGGTGACGATCGCCTTCAGGACTGGGCCGAAACTCACGATCTTTCTCCGGGTGATCGACTTCTATTGGACGAACTACGATCTGGGCACGTGTACGGGTTGCGACGGCCAGGACAACGACTGATCTATGCAGTCCCTCGGCCGCCAAACGATTCTCTCGGAGAAATCGCGCGGAACGTTGAGGAGTAATAGACCCGATTTTTCCGATTGATATCCACGGGAAACGCTCAATAATCGCGGGATGCAAACCATTCGAGAACCTCGATTATGTCGGACCCCGTCGTCGCTGATTTCGTAGCCAAGTTCAACACGGAGCGGCTGCCACGAGGGGAACCGATCACTGGTCGAGTCCTCCTCTCACGCCAGGAGTTGGTGTTAGCTGCTGACAGCGAGCATGCAACGTCAATTCCGTTAACCTCCATTTCGGACATCGGCGTGGGGCAGGTTCCGGAGGACCTTGGTGGGTTTTTCGATGCCACGATAACGATCGCGTTCGAACGGAATGACAAGCGGTTCGTGGCAGCTATCGAAGCAGGGAACGAAACTATTGACAAGTTTTCCTCAGTCTTGTTCAAGACACTCCTCAACGGAACTCACGTTACGGTCAAACATCCGGCGTCGGTCGGCGGACGGGTGCTCAACGAACCGTTCAGGGATGCGACCGTACAGCTCAGCGATCGAGCGGTGAGTTTCGACGGTGATACCGACTCAGCCGCCATCGAGATGGGTGGCGTCGTTGGATTCGATCGGATGCGACAGGATATCGATGGGACGACCTATCCTTTACTCATCGTCCATCACCTGGTGGACTCATCCGCCCATCTGTCCCTCATCGCCATGGAGTCGCCTCGGAAACTCTCAATATTGGGCCGGTACCTCCGACAGGCATACTCGAAACACCGCGGGGAACTCGAAGACGTAGAACTCGGCGCTACGGAAACGAAGATCCTCATCGCTTTGTTTGCGGGAGCACGTGGCCGGGAGACTCTCTCGGAGCTACTGGATGTGGACACCTCCAAAATCACTCTGCTGGTACAGAAGTTAGTCGACGCCGGACTCGTGGTTGACGGCGCCGAGCACCCGACTCTGTCTTTGAAAGGCCATATATGCGTCTATTCTCACGCCGACGAGGTTTTCTAGCGTACCGATTCGGGCTTTCAGTGTGCTAGACAGATAAGAACACCCCGACGAGGAGTCTCGTCAGTATGGCAATGATTGCGCTGATCCACGCGAGGACGACGAAATGGAGATAACTATTGATCTTGTGTCCGCCGTCGGTGACACGGATCACGAGTGCGGAGAGCATTGCACTGAACATGACGACAACGATCAAGAGAAACTCGATCAGGGGGATATTATATACGCTCGTATGGATCAGGCTCTCTAATTGGAATTCAGTGGTGGACTGGAGGTCTAACTCCATGTTCGAGAGGATATTCACTACCTCGAGTCCGATGAAGAACGCAAACGTGGCCGCTGCAGAAATCCCGTACAACAGTCCAATAAGCGTGGTCGTCGCCTGACGGCGTTGCTGGCGAAGCTGAAGGACTTCGTTCATATTCTCTGCAATCAAATCTCCAAGCAGTTTTGGTGAGCCGCCCATTTCACGACCGACGAGATACATCTCCGAGAACGTTTGGATGAGGTATGATCGACAGTCTGCGGTGAAATATCGCCACGCCGAGGCCGGCTCTATTCGCATATTGAGCCGTTTGTACAGATCGTCGATCTTTGGTGAAAGTGGACCGAAGTCTTTCCGACGGAGTGACTTCAGTACTGCAGACGTGGTGGATTGCTTGGCGCCCTCTGTCGCACCCAGTGCCCGGATGAAACTGGGAAACTCTTCATCTCGTGCCTTGATGCGTTGCTCCTCACGTCGGAGGACCATTCCTGGAATTACGAGCGGCGTGATCGAGATGACCGGGTAGAGGACCAACGGAAGTGGGGATCCCAGGATCGGGACGACCGCTCCGAGTGAGACCGGACTGACCCCCAGCAGACTGGCCCCGGCGAACCCAGCCATGAGGCCACAAACAACGACGCCACCGAAAAATGCCCACCGAAGCCGGCCGTCCATCGAAGACCGCCGGGATTCCGGGTGGTACCATATTGGGTCGTACGGCGCCAACGATCTAACTGCAAGGAAAAATCCGGATTGGACAAAAATGAACAGTACGATAACCGCACTGACAGTCAACGTCGGATCCGTCCCCGTCAATACTGGTAAGACGACCGCAAACACGAGCGCGAACGTCATCGAAAGGATCATCGACAGGTACAGATCTTTCATCACCTCTAGATTGTCGAGCGCCCCTTCGTACACCGTGGAGTAATTCTGAATAATTTGCTCTTGTTCCGAGAGGAGATAGTCCTCGAGCGATTGCCCTGCACCGATTGTATATCCCAGCCGATCTAGAAAGTCCGCCAGGGCATCACTGGGAACTTCCTTCGCACGACGTCGACATGCGTCGTCGAGACTCAAATTCCACGTATCCACTAAGTCCACTATACGGCGCATCTCCCGGGCCAGTTCTCCGTACTCGTCTTCAGCTGCCAGCGTTCGAAATACCTCCATCCGATCGATTTTCGTCGTCGAGAGGACGGTCATGTGGGTGACCAAGAGATGAAAGCGATTGTTGAGTTCCTGTCTACGTTGTGAGAGGAGTATCTTCGGATAAAAGACGGCGGCGCCCAAGGCGAGGAAACCAAGAAGTGGGATCGGTAGTCGAACGAAAAGGGGGGCATCAAGAAGAACAGTCGCAAGGAGACATACAACGAAGAGGCCACCGGCGGGAAGCAGGATCTTGATGGCGTATTCCCTGACTGGGATCTCCATCCGCCGATACGACATCAACAGATTGTCGAACAAGCCACCGAGCGAGATACTTCCGTCGTCGCCGACGATCTCGGATTGTTCAGAGGCCACAGTTAGACCTCGGCGTGAATATCGAAGGGGAGCCCTTCTACCCCGTCACGTTGGTAGTTTGCAATCAGTTCGTTCACCTTGTGATAGCCGACAATGTCTTCCTGAATGGCTCGCTCAACGATCTTCGCGCGGAATTCGAGATCGTCGTAAATATCTCTAGTATCTTCGTAGCCGAGCAAGGTCGCGATCTGCTCTTCGAGAACGTAGGAATTGTTCATTCCTTGGAAAACAATCTTGTCCTCGACCGGGTCCCAGTAGAAGGCTTGCCGGGTGACAACCCCGTCCATTTCCTTGGAATACCCCTCGATCTCCTGGACGCTAGTTACCCGACGGAGGACGTCGTCACCTTGTTTGACCCTGTTTTGAAACAGGGCGACGTCGGCGTTGTCCATGAAGGTCTCCGGAACGTTGATCGGGTCGCCGGTGAATCGTTGGATCATCGAGACGATATCGCTGGCGTGGAATGTGAGCATCACCGGGTGACCGGTCTGGGCCGCCTGAAAGGCCATCCGCCCTTCTTCGCCCCGAACCTCGCCGACGATTATGTATTCCGGTCTGGAACGGAGGGCTGCGGCGACGAGATCGAACATGTCGACACCCGTTGAATCGTCACCGTTGTCGCCCTCGCGCGTGAGAAGTTGCTGCCATGTGTCGTGGGGTGGGAGCACTTCTGCAGTGTCTTCCGCACTGTAGATTTTGGAATCCCGCGGGATGAAGGCCATGGAGGCGTTCAGTGTTGTCGTTTTCCCCGATGCGGTTTCGCCCACGACGAACACGGTTTGTTCGTTTTCCAGACAGAGCCAGAGATACGCGGCCAACCGCGGACTCACCGTCCCCCACTTGGTGATCTGGAAGATCGAAAGCGGCGTTTCATCCCCCTGGCGAATCGTTAACGACGGCCCCTTCAGACTGACGTCGTCGGAGTAGATCAGATTGAGGCGGGAGCCGTCTGGCAGTGTCGAGTCGACGATCGGATCGGAGTCGGAGACGGGGTCACCAATCCGTTCGCCCATGTTTCGGATCCATTGATCGAAATCTTCTGCATTGGACCATTCGACAGTGGTCTCAAGCATGCCATAGACTCTGTGATCCGTGTAACATTCGTGCGGGCCGATGACGTGAATGTCCTCGTTTGCTGGATCCCGCATTAGCGGTTCGAGGGGGCCCAAACCCACGATATCTCGATTGAGTCGGTATCGGATATCTTCGTACGTCTCTTGGGTCACCTTGATCTTCCCTAGATTTGTCAAATTAGACAGTTTCGAACGGATCCCACCGTCAGTCCGGGCGTCGGGTTCGACGATCCTCGTCGTCTCGTCTAACAGTTCCTCGATCCGATCATCGTATTCTCCTTCATCTTTTGGCGCTTGTTTCGTGACGCTGCGCTCGAGAAGCCGGTCCCTGACTTGATCGAAAACCACGCGTTTGCCGTCGTCTAAGTCCGGCTCTATTGCGTAATATTTCATGTCTTGCCCGATATCGCCATATATGTGTGAATATATCGGGCCACCTACCGGATAGAGGACATTCGGCCGGTCGGACTCGTACTCGTGGTCAGCCGCGTCGATGAACGTCGGAAATTCGCCGGTTATTTGCTTGAATTTGCTGAGGTGCTCCCGCAGGTGTGGCCGCTTGGCTGCATGGCGACGAAGGTCGTCGGAGGGATCAGGGCGGCCGTGTTCTGTCATAGCTCTCAGGCAACGCTCCGGCTTTCAATGACGATCCCGGTTCCCGACCGGACCGAATACCCGATGCTGTCCCCAACCTGCTCACCCATCCCGGCAAATCGCTTCACGCTGATCTGACGTCTCACATCGTTTCCGACTTCGACCATTTCCAATTCCAGAAACACGTCGGCGATCGCCCGGAACGGCCCGATGGCTTCAGTTTCTAATGTGGTTGGATCGACTGTCAGGACGATCGCCGTCCCATGTGAGATGACGTCCCTGAAGAAGGAGATTATCTCCAGGGCTGCTTGGCGTTCCTCATTTTGCCTGACCAACGCCTCGAACTTCGGATCGTTGCGGAGGATTGCGTCGAAAGTGTCGAGAATGATCACATCGCTCTCCCACATCACCTCAGCGTCCATCAATCGTTGCAGATGCT
>CAZKGF010000090.1:0-7715 GCA_964552115.1 uncultured Halobacteriales archaeon | reverse complement strand
GGAACTCCCTCGTAGCGATCGTCGGCGAGCAACAACGATCCATCAAGATCGGCGTATTCGACGAGTGGCGCGAGGTGGCAGGCCGCAGCGATGGATGGATTGGGTTCGACCATACAGCCTAGCATGACTTCCAGACCGTCGGCGTGTGCCGCGGCAATCTGTTTGAGTGCACCCGCAATGCCGCCACATTTCATCAGTTTCACAACCACAATGTCAGCCACGCCGGCGATTTCGGGAACCATTGACGCCGTCGGACAGCTTTCATCGACGGCAATCGGGAGTGCCCCCTCGGCTCGCACGCGGCCAAGGCCGGTCAGATCGTCTCCAGCGACCGGTTGTTCGAGAAATGCAACGCCGCCGTCGGCGAGCCACTCGGACGCCTCGATCGCTTGTGACGGCGACCAGGCGCCGTTGGCGTCGACTCGTATGGTGGCGTCGGGAGCGACTTCTCGAACGGCTGAGAACCGCTCGCGATCCGCCCCGGTCCCGAGTTTTACCTTGAGGTGGTCGAACCCGGCTGTGACTGCTGCCTCGGCGCGCTGGGCCATTGCATCCGGATCGTCCAAACCAATGGTCACTGTCGTCGGTGGAGCCGCCGTCGGATCGAGGCCGAACCGTCGATACAGTGGGATCCCAATGCGTCGAGTCGCCAAATCGTGTGCCGCAATCGAAACAGCCGCTCTAGCTGCCGGCTCGCCCCGGTGATCCGCCAGCACTCTCTCGACTCGCTGGACGGGCTCGACGTCAGTGAGGGTATTCAGAAGGGTTGGAAGGGCCGCCTCGACGGTTGCTGGCGTCTCACCGTAATAATCCGACGGTGCAGCGACACCGAAGCCGGTCGTCCCGTCTTGATCGGACACTCGACAGACATGAACGTCGACGTCGGTTGCCGCCTCACCTCTCGCGATCTCGAAAGGAGTATCCAACGCCAGAGAGTGCCGATCGATGGCCGTCTCGAGACGGTGCTCCATCCTGCTCGCAGTGCCGGTCGGAGCACACTTGAGTTATCCGACCGGAACACCGGAATTGATTTTGGTCTGCCTGGGCGTGTGCGGACGCATGGGTGTCCCCTTCAGTGGATTCGTCGTTCCCGGGCTCGCGTATCTGCTCGTCCTCGGGGCTGGGACCGTCCTCGTCACCGGATTGCTGGCGAGCATTCGCCCACCAATCAGTCAACGAACGGTCCTGGCATTCGTCCCCTGGATCGGGAGTGGCGCGGCACTACACGTCCTCTACCAATTTGGCCAGACGAGATCCGGCGTCTTCCCCGAAATCCTCGAGCCGTTGTTTGGAGCGCCTGCCGTCTACCTCACCGCGTTCATCCTCGCTGGGGGCGTCTGGGCCCTTGCAACGCTCGTCGTGACACGCAGCCAACCCACCGCAGCAGCCGTCCTGGGCGCCGTCGGCGGCGGTTTATTTATCGGACTCGTGACCGTCCTCACCTGGCGAAGTCTCCAGCCAGCCGTCGGAACGGTCCGAATCAGTCTACCGGCAGCAGGTATCGTCCTTGCAATCGCCCTGACGCTGGCCGTGCATCGCGTTCTCCAAACCTACTGGCCGGACGTTCTCGATGGAGCGAAGCTGAGCGGGACGCTCGTCCTCTTTGCCCACGTGCTCGACGGGGTTACGACAGCTATCGGTGTCGACCTTCTCGGCACCGGAGAGCGGTCGTATCTGCCCCGGCTCATCATGGATGTGGCAGGAGAGCTCCCAACAGAACCATTTCTCGGGGTCGGGTGGCTATTCATATTGGTGAAGCTGGGGATCGCACTCGCGATCGTGGCTTCGTTCGCGCCGTACGTCCGTGACGTGCCGGCTCGGGGGCATCTCCTGTATGCAGGAATAATGGCTGTCGGATTGGGACCGGCAACAAACAACCTCCTCGTCTTCATTTTCGGGATTTGAGGGGGCGACTTTTGGGCCCACCAACCAAACCAGGCGTATGAAACAACCCCACCTACTTGTCGAACCCGAAGACGTGGCCGAGATCGCACTCCTTCCGGGCGATCCCGGCCGCGTAGATCGGATTGCTACCCATTGTGACGATGCCCAGCAGGTGGCTGAGAATCGTGAGTATCGGCTGGTGAACGCCACTACGGGTGGACACGAAATAACAATCTGCTCGACCGGTATCGGCTCACCATCGGCTGCGGTCGCCGTCGAAGAATTGGCAGCAGTCGGCGTCGATACCTTCCTCCGAGTCGGCACTGCCGGTGCCCTCCAGAGCGGCATCGAAATTGGTGACATGGTCGTGGCCACCGGGGCCGCCAAAGATGAGGGTACCACGCGCCGGTACGAGTCCGATACTGTGCCATCGGTACCCGACCACACCGTTCTTTCAACCCTCGTTGATGCTGCAGAGGCCAACGATGAACGGGTCCACGTTGGCCCCATCGCCACCGACGATGCGTTTTACGCCGAAACCGAGACCTACGTGCAAGAGTGGGAGGAAGCTGGACTCTTGGCCGTCGAGATGGAGGCAGCGGCAATCTTTGCACTCGCGCGTCGCAAGGGATTGCGGGCGGGGGCAATCTGCACGATCGATGGGAACCTCGTCGAAGGCACACAAAAAAGCGAGAGCGAGACCGGGGAACTCCCGCCAAAAGCCGAAAACAACGTCGCCCGAGCGATCGACATTAGTCTCGCAGCCGCTCAGACCCTGGCCACTGAGAGGTAAGGGGCGCAGTTCCGAGTGACCGCGGTCAGCCGAGACACTGCGCAGGGGCGACCGATCCAGACAGTCCACCAACCCGATCAGTTGTGCTTACTGCGTCCCGAGGATTCGGTCGACGAGCGCCTCGGTGTCCGATTCACCTCGTGCGGACTCGGCAAGCAGATGGCCGCCGATGACCGCCGGGCTGATTACGGCATCAGCACCGGCCCGCCGAAGCTTTTCGACGTTCTCCCGGAGGGTGGCCGCGGCCACGATCCGAAGGTCGGGATTGAGCGAGCGCGCAGTCAAGATTGAAAGCGCATCATTCGCATCGTCGTTCGTAGCCGCGATCGCCGCACGAGCGTGGACGATCCCCGCGGCTCGGAGCGGTTCCTCGTCACTCGGGTCGGCGGCCAGCACGTTGATATCCCGGGAGCGGAGGGCAGTCACGTATTCGCTCTCTTCGACCACGACCACGAATTCGTTCGTGCCTTCAAGCTCTTCGAGCAACGGTTCGGTGAGATCGCCGTAGCCGAGGACCACGATGTGATCCTCGAGCAGTTCGTACTGTTGGTCTGACATCGTTCCAAGTGCACGTGCGAATCGGGCCTCGATCGCCGGGCCGAGCACTGACCCGAGCGCGATAGCAAAACTAACCGTGCCAAGCACCACAACCGAAATACCGAACAGTCGGGCTTCCGGACCGAGCGGCGTCGCGTCGCCGTACCCGACCGTTGCAGCAGTGACGATAGCATAATAGAGGGCATCCGTCAACGTCGTAACGCCTACAAAGTCCTCCCGGAGCGCGTACGCCCCCGCCGTTGCGTATCCGAGCACCCCGACGAGTGCGAGGACCGCTGCCTTTTGGGTCGTAGAAAAGTCGAGTTCCCGCCGAAACCGATGTCGGTTGAGACCGAGGGCTGGAAGTGTGAGAACGGAGAGGACGACGAGTGGATACGAGAACAGGCTGGCCTGGACGAGCCCCTGAATGGCCGCGACTGGAACGAGAGCGACCGCACTCACCCAAAATAGTTTGTAGCCCCGCCGAAGCCCCCAGGCACTCGATAGCAAAAGAAAGCCGGTGAGAGCCCCGGTGAATCCTGCCGTCCGCTGGAGCCAGAGGGGGATGAAGTCGCCCAGGGGGCCGGTCGCCTCAGCCACACTGATATTCGCAACGCCGGTCGCCAGCGACAAGACCGCGACACCACCGGTGAGCAGCCAGGCAGCCCGCACCCGTAAGAGCTCCCGGCCGGTGTCGGTACTCATCAGTGCATTCCTCCGGGCCCACCCCGGAAAAAACCACCCGAGCGATGGCCGTCAACGGTCGATCCGTTTCGAATACCTCGCCAGGGGTGACCGGAATTCGCTAGTAGGAACGTTCATTGGGACAGACCACCTCGTGTTACCCATGCGCTGGCGGCTCTTTGCGACACTCGCGGAAACGGCAGGCGAGACGACCGTAGATGTCTCTCCGCCTGAACGGACCGATGGCGGCGTATTGACTGTCGAAGACGCCCTCTCCGCACTGCTGGACGCCGAACCAGCACTCGAAACAGAGGTCCTCGACGAGGACGGCTCTCTGGCAGACCACATCCAACTCCTCCACGAGGGGCAAGATCCCACCACGACCGACGAGGGCATGGACCGGACCGTCGAACCGGACGACGAGCTTGCCCTCTTTCCCCCGGTTAGTGGCGGATAACGCGGGGATTCAGGACCACTCTGATACCAGGTCACGCGCGAGTATGTATTCGGGTTCGTCGTTGACGGCCGTTCCGGTCGTAGCGACGTCAGCAATAGTGGTTGGCGTTTCCGGGACGGCGACACGAATTGCCGTAGCCCCGCAGGCCGCTGCATCGGCCTGTATCGCAGCCACCAAGCTCTCAGCCGCTATTGAGTCCATCCAGCAGGCAATGCCGTAGTCGGCCACCGTGTGGCGACCACCGTTACCGTCCCGGCGTTCCCGAACACCAACACGAACCGTCATGCCGCGGGCGCCTCCGTCGACGACCGCCAGGACACGCTCCGTTTCAGCAAGAGTTTCGAGGCGCTCTCGCGTAAGTTCGGAGACGGCCCACGGCTCGTGGCTATCGAGGGCCAAACCCCCCAGGGTGGCTCGGGTAGCGCTGTCGCTCCAGGTGGCCCAGGCAGCAGGAATGGATTCGCGGATGTCCAGTTCAGGAGTGGCGCTCTCGGTCGGAGTTGGGTGTGCCCACCTGAGTGCTGTCACGGCCCTGAATCCCACAGCGCGGGCGTGGGCCAACCCGTCTGTGTTCCAGCCAAAAACCATATTTCGCATGACCGTCCCACCCCGGCCAGCGGCCCACGACGCGAGGTGATTCGTCATGGCAGTCCCGACACCAGTTCCACGATAGGATGGATGAACGCGGATTCCCTGGATCCAGGCCTCCTCGGCGGTGAGTAATTGCGCACGACAAACCCCAACTGGTTCGTCGGAATCGGTCGTCCCGACCACCAGCCGGGTATCCGGATCATCGTTTTCGACCCATGTCGTAAATGCTTCAGGAATGTAGTCGACGAACGAGCGATCCGGCCATGTGTCTGCAGTAAACGCCGTAATCGCGTCCTGATCCTCGGGACGGGCATCCCTGATGTTGACTGCAGTCATAGCCAAATGGGGGTATCTGCCATCTTGGTACTAGTGGAATGGGACGTTCAGGTCCAGGGTACCGATCGGTCTTGGATCTCCCCAGCCACTGATCGCTCCATCGTCTCCGCGACCGACTCACTGTTGCCGAGTGCCCACATCAGTTTGACCAGTGCCGTACCCGGGAGCATATCCTCACCCTCGATGACGCCGGCATCCAACAGGTCGCGGCCCGTATCATAGACCCGGTCGCAGACACGGCCAGCAAGACACTGGCTCGTCATGACGACCGGGACACCATCGTCCGTTAGGGTGGCAATACTGTCGATCCATTCGGTATTGACGTGGCCGAGTCCGGTGCCCTCGATCACGATGCCGGTCGCCTCGTCAGCAACCTGCTGGAGCCGTTCAGGGCCTGTCGCCGGCGTGAACTTGATCAGTTCGACGTCAGTGTCGAGTTCGGCGTGGAGAGCGAGTTCATCCGAGCGGGCATCGGATTCTGGCCGTTCGTCGTACGCTCGCCGAAAGCCAACGGTTGGTTCCTCAGCCCGATCGTATTCGACCCGGCCGAGCGGCTTCGCCCCGATCGTTTCGAAGGCATCACGACGGGAGGTATGATTTTTTCGCACACGCGTGCCCCGATGGAGTGCACAGACGTCGTCACTCTCGGTTGCGTGCATGCAGACGAGGACTTCCGCGCAGTCGGAAATGGCGGCCTCTACGGCACAGACTGCATTCATGACGTTGTCTGAAGAGGGACGGTCTGCCGAGCGCTGACTCCCCGTAAAGACGATCGGAACGGGTGTATCGAGCATGAACGAAATTGCACTGGCAGAAAATTGCATCGTATCCGTACCGTGCATAACCACCACCCCGTCGACACCTGTCTGAATTTCCTCATGAATTGCCGCCGCCAACTGTTGCCATACCGAAGGCGTCATGTTTTCCGAGAGGATGTTCGCGACGACACGACCTCGATAGTTTGCTCTGCCAGCGAGATCCGGAACGGCGCGGAGCACGTCCTCGGCATCGAATTGAGCGGTCACCGCTCCAGTGCGGTAATCAACGGTCGAAGCGATAGTGCCTCCCGTCGAAATGAGCGAGATCGTCGGCAGGTCTGTATCGAACTCGATCTCGGAAACCCCTTCGTCAGTCTGTGCCGATTCCACATCGTAGACATCAGATTCCAATACGTCGATTGCCGCCTCCGCCCGATCGATACCGACGTTGTACCCACTGTCGAGTTTGACGACGAGGTGATCGCGGGGCGTCGAAGGGAGTAACACACCTTCGAAGGTCTCGCCTCCCCGTTCGACGGCGACGCGGTCGCCGGGATGCATACCCACCGATACCGGATCGGCGCTCTTGAATCCACCCGTTCAGGTCGGCCAAAGAGCCATGTGAGTGCCACCGCTACCTCGGCTATGGGCGACCGTGATTCTGGAATCGGGCCGACCTCTCGGTTCGAGGTGGACGATGGGGGCTCTAACCAGGGCAGGCGTCCTGCCATTGGTGGCCGCCTCCGCTCTCGTGCCGGACAGTGGTTCGGTCTTCGCCCGTTTCTCGTCCAGATGGGATTGGGTATTTGCGGGATACTCGTAGTGGGTGGTTTACTCCCATTCGGTGGACTCGCCGACCTCCTTGGCCTGTGTCTGGCGGGATTCGGCACCGGACTGGTGAGCAGCCAGCGTGCGTACATGGAGGCTGGAATCGGGGGAGCGCTGGTCGGCGGAGTTTGGGCGTTCCTGGGAAACCCACTCCTTGCACTCGTGGGAGTTGGGTCCCCTATCGTCGGCGTGGGGTTCGTGAGTGGTGGGGTAGCCGCAGTTGTCGGTCACTACTTCGGTCGCGACCTCAGGGATGGTCTCACTCGAGACTTGTGACCTACGCTGGTCCGTCACCACCCTTGCCCTAGCAATGGTCTGCTAGTGATGCTACGAGCTGTCGACGAGTTGCCATTTGTTACTTTGCTGTTCAACGACTCCACGTTCGGCCAGATGTTCGAGTGTCTCCTCAACGACCGGTAACGGCGCTTCTGCCCCACGAGCTAGATCAGCCGCCACGGTCGGCTCGGTCGCCAGTTGTCTAAGCAACGTAGTAACCAACCGAGGATCTGCCTCATCGACATCTTCGGCGATTCGCTCGCGTACATCGGCAATCCGACCCTGCACCCAACGCTGAGCGAGTGAAAGTTCATTTTCCAGATCTTCCAGGCGACCCAGTGTCTGTGCCAATCCCGAAAGATCTCCGGTCTGTTCGATATCAACCTCGACAGAAACGTATCGGCACGAGGTGAGATCGAGTCCTGGATTCGCGGGATAGGCGCTTTTGGTTCCGAATTCGTACGGCGAAACGCTGACTTCGAGCCTTAGATTCCGGGAGATCGAGAAATATTTTCGCCGTTGGTCGTCGGTCCGACTTTCCACGAGCCCTGCCTCTTCCAATTTCCGTAGA
>CAZKGF010000089.1:0-7735 GCA_964552115.1 uncultured Halobacteriales archaeon | reverse complement strand
CCAACGACAGCGATCGAATCGGCGGCGAAGAACGCGTCGATGTGAGTGGTGTCGGGGGCTTCATCCTGGACGATGTCGACGTCTTCGTCCAGGACTACTTCGGCGTCGAGAACCCGGTGTTGGTCGTCCCAGACGGCGATAGGGTTCAGGTCCACAGAGTCCAACCGATCCTCGACGTCCGCTGCAAGGTCGTTCGCGCGAAGCAAGAGATCGACGAGCATCTCGTCGGAGACCGGGACGTCTCCCCGATAGCCTTCCAGCAGTTCCCGCCCCTCAATTTCGGTTATCATCTCCCGGGCGTCGACCTCGGTAATTGGCAACGGGCGAAAGGAAACATCCCGAAAGACCTCGGTAAAGACGCCGCCGAGCCCGAACATGATTACCGGGCCGAACTGGTCGTTGTTGTCGAGGCCGATAATGATCTCGACGCCCTCGTCGATCATCTCCTCGACACGCACGCCATCGATCGTCGCCTCCGGACGTTGCTCGGAAACGGTGTCGACGATATCCTCGTACGCCGACTCGACCAACGCCCGCGAATAGAGATTGAGTTCGACGCCACCGACATCGGTCTTGTGCTGTATATCGGGAGAGTCGATTTTCAAGACGACCGGGTAGCCCAATTCGTCCGCGATGTCCCCCGCTTCGGCCGCCGACGTTGCGACGTCGAAGGCGGGTAGATCGAATCCGTGGCGTGTGATGAGAGTGTCACTGTCCATAACAACAGCATCTCTCTCGGGAACGGAGGTTAAATGGCCGGATTGTCCGCCGGAGTCCGAGGCAGTTCTCAGGGGGTCAACCGGACTCGGCCCCGGCCGACCCCTCTTCGCAGCGGAGGGACACGCCGGGGCCAAGAGCGTCCCTGTCCCGGAGTGTTGCAAGATTGGGATCCGCGGTGATTGCGAGGCGAACCGAAAGGCAAAGCTCGACTGCGTTCGTTCGCGGCGAGATTCGATCAACCGAGGTAATCGATGCCTTTTCGACACCAGTCGACCGTTCCAATCGCCGCTGAGCACTCTCCAGGAGCGTGCCGTCGTCAGTCCTCGATACACGCACTGCAACGGTTGCGGACAGGTGCTCGGTTTGGTGGGGTTCGGTGTGCATCTGTATCTCACCCTGCCAATCGGGCAAACGCGAGAGACGAGTCGAACGCCCGCCGCGGCCACGACGGCCGGCGGCTGGTCCGGCACCACTCGCGCTGGGCGCGCGGTCACAATCTGGAGGTGGGTTGTTTGTCACCGCGCGTGGTTGTGTGACAGTGCTCTCTACCACGTTTGTGGAGGATCAGTGCACGATACATGACGACGAGCGCCGGGATCGAACCGGCAGCGAGCCGGGGTCTCACCCGTCAGGACAGCCGTGCGGAGCCCGATTTGTGGGACTCCGTGAGCGCAGGTATCGTAATGGCCCGTGTTCACCAGCCCCGGTGGGATATTTCCGAACCCGGGTCCCGGTTATGCGGGCAGACGGCCGAATTCGAACGCGCCGGCCATCCAATTCAGTGGCCCAGACCCTGCTGTCCACGAAAATGGGAGAGTACCGTTACAGTAGCTGGCGCCATTGCAACGGGATGTCATGGAAGTGAGGGTCATTGTGAGTGCCACCTCGTGTGGAAATCGCGTCGATGCTGGCAATGGACGGTTGGATAATAAACGTACTCGGAGTGTGTGTCACACAGCCATGGGTCGAGTGTGCAAGCCGACGCCGCCCCAAAGGAACACGTCGTCATACCAGAGTTCGGGGAAGCGGCTCTTGGAAACCGTCGAGAACTCTGGTGAGACAGCCTCAGCGAATCAGGCTCTGTGTACTCCCCCAACCTCCAGTCCCGGGAGGCTTTTCCCCTGGGGCTGGCGAGAGACCGTATGGACGTCGACGCGGTGGCGGGACTTCCCGAAATTCGACCGGACGACGAACTCGGGGAGGTGTTGGCCGACGCAATCGATCTGGCCGACGCCGATGTCGTCTGCGTTGCCAGCACCGTCGTCTCAAAATCCGAAGGCCGACAGGCCGATTTGTCGGAGTTTCCTGCGAGTGACCGGGCACGAGCGATTGCCGAGCGAATCGGGCAGATTGCTGGGGAACGGAAAGACCCACGGTTTGCTCAAGCGGTCCTCGAAGAAAGTGACGAACTACTCCTCGAAGCGCCGATTCTTCTCGCAGTCACGAAATTCGGGCATATCACAGTGAATGCCGGAATTGACCGGTCGAACGTTCCCGATGCCGATCTGCTCTTACTCCCCGCAGACCCCGCCGCCAGTGCGGCCCGCCTTCACGAAACACTCGACACGCCAGTCGTCGTGACGGATACGTCAGGCAGGCCGTTCCGGCAGGGCCAACGTGGCGTCGCGATCGGATGGGCTGGGCTACCAGCGTGTCGAGATTGGCGAGGCGAAGTCGATCGGGATGGTCGGGAACTCGGGGTGACCGTGCAAGCAGTTGTCGACGAACTGGCGGGTGCGGCGAATCTCGTGACTGGTGAGGGTGCCGGTGGAACCCCAGCAGCGGTGATTCGGGGATTCGAATTCGGCGATCACGCGAGTCAAAACCAACTGTTCAGACCGGCCGGAGACGACCTCGTCCGGTCAGCGCTCAAGGAGTGGACGTATAATGCTGGGGATTGAACTAACACCCGAACACCCCGTCGACCGGGTCGGTGAACTCGCAAATCGTGCAGAGGTTGTCGGGTTCGACACCGTCTTCGCCAGCCACCACTACAACAACCGTGACGCATTTCTGGCTCTTAGTGAAGTAGCTCGCCGAACGGATTCCCTTCGGTTGGGCCCCGGTGTCACCAACCCCTACGAGACACATCCGGTCTCCCTTGCCGCACGAGTCGCGACGCTGGACGAACTAGCCGATGGACGGGCTATCTTCGGGATCGGTGCCGGAGACCGATCGACTCTCGCAAACCTCGGTGTCGATCGAGAGAAACCGCTCGAACGAGTACTCGAAACGCTCCAAATATCAAGACAGTTATGGGAAGGTGAGCGCGTCGATCATGATGGGACGTTTCGTGCCGAGGCAGCTGGGTTGAACTTCTCAGTGGACCGGATACCGGTCTACGTCGGTGCGCAGGGACCGGACATGCTCCGCATGGCTGGCAAGCACGCAGATGGAGTCTTAATCAACGGCGCCCATCCCGCCGACGTGGAGTGGGCGGTCGATCGCCTCGCCGAAGGACAAACCGACCGTGGGCAAGATCGTGGCGATTTGGACAGAGCCGTCTACGCGAGCACTAGTCTCGCACGAGAAGCCGATGCTGCCCGCCAAGCAGCGCGCCCGCCGGTTGCATTCATCGCGAGCGGGGCCCCTGAGGCGGTCCTCGAACGACACGAACTCGATCTCGACCGTGCAGCAACAATCCGTACGGCAATCGGGACTGGAGACTTTACGGCCGCATTCGATCGAGTCTCCGAATCGATGCTCGACGCCTTCGCGATCACGGGCACCCCCGAGATGGTAGCCGAACAGGTTGGGACGTTGCTCGGTCTGGCAGACAGTGTCGTATTGGCAGCGCCACTGGGCCCAGACCTCGAGACGGCTATCGAACTGGCGGAAACGATTTGCCAGCGCTACTCGGCGTAAACAGTTCCACTACAGCACCGACGACGAGAATCCCGAAAACGGCGACGCTGGCACCGATGAGTAGCCCACCAATGCCGAGCAAGATAGCCGAAAGTGGGTCGTGAGCAGCGATGTCAGCGAATGTCCCGGGCGCGTCCACGATACTGGAGACGAGATCCGAAAGGAGGCTCATATCCAACAGGGTTCACGGCCATGTTATTTGATGCTTCGGTCCCCCGCCACGTTCAAGCCGGGGCCCCACCGAACTGTCGGTATGGACGAGTCATCGCTCGCGGACTTCATCGGAGAGACCGATGACGAAATCGATCCGGACCGACTGGAGGGAGCCACATACAGTTGGACGCCCGATGGTGCGGTCTGTACAGCCTGTGGACAATCTGTCGAGGAACGGTGGGCCAACGACGAGGGAGTAGTCTGCGTCGACTGCAAGGAATGGTGACTCCCCAGACACCCCGCAACCTTACTATGGCGGGCCACAAACGGGACCCCTGTTAGCACGTTCCAGGCCCCAGCAAGTACCCATCCTGTGCGTGCCGCCCTGCAAGCCACTATGACAGACGCCGAAACGACCGCCCACGATCAGGAGTCCCACAGTTCCGTCGAGGCGGCGACGGCGGTCGCCACCTCGGTCGTCGAGAACGTCGAACAGATCATCGTCGGACAACATGACGAGATCGAACACATCGTGACTGCGATGCTCGGCCGGGGGCACGTCCTTCTTGAGGACGTCCCAGGCGTCGGAAAGACAATGCTCGCCCGCGCCGTCGCCCAGTCCTTCGACGGGGATTTCAAACGCATCCAATTCACCCCCGATCTCCTCCCGTCGGACGTCACGGGCGTTAACGTATACAACGAGAAAACCAAGGAGTTCGAGTTTCGACCAGGCCCGATCTTTGGCAACGTAGTACTTGGTGACGAAATCAATCGTGCCCCGCCCAAGACCCAGAGTGCACTCCTCGAAGCCATGGAAGAAGCTCAGGTGAGTGTCGACGGAGTTACCCGGGATGTCCCGACCCCATTCACGGTCATAGCGACGCAGAATACGGTCGAGAAGGATCGAGCCTACGACCTACCGATGGCCGAACTCGACCGGTTCATGTCCAAACTTCGACTTGGCTATCCATCCGAAGCCGAGGAGACAGATCTCCTCGGCCGGGTGGTTGGCGAACATCCAATCGAGGAACTCGAGCCAGTCGTCTCCCTGGAAGCGTTCCAAGACGCCCGAGAAACGACAGCGTCGGTGACAGTGTCCGAGGCAGTTAGAGCGTACGCAACACGATTGGCTCGGTACACGCGGGATCATGCACAGTTAGGGGTGAGTCCCCGGGGAACCATCTCGCTGTTGCGTGCCGGACAGGGTCGGGCAATCCTCGACGGGCGTGAATACGTGATCCCCGACGACCTGCAAGCCGAGGCGTTACTCGTCCTCCCGCATCGGATCAAACCCGGGGGAGCGGGCGATCCGGACGCAGTCGTGCGTGAGGCACTCGAGGACGTCCCTGTCGAATGAAACTGACACGTCGAGGGTATGCGGTACTCTGTGTCGTCGTCGTTGCTGTCAGCCTGGCACAGGCGTTTACGCCCCGTGCGTTGAACGCGGTGGCCGCGCCCCTCGTGATCGCGCTCGTCGTCGGTGCCATTCAAGTCCGGCGGGCGTCCGAGATTTCCATGACGGTGGATGGTGGCCGGCCGGGCTTTCCCGACGAACGTCGGACCCGCCAACTCACGATCGAGGGGTCAGGGCTCGCCCGCATCCACGCACCTGTGGCGACCGGACTCTCCGGTGAGGTCGCCGAAACACTCGAGACACTGCCAGTACGCATCGACCAAACGTATACACTGAGAGACCGTGGGATCGTTGCGCATCCGCCTATCTCGATTGTTCAACGTGACTCGTTGGGCCTGGTCGCCACGACCCAGACAGTCGATCCTGACGACACCCAGACAGTGTATCCGGCCACCGTCGACGTCGGCAGATTCCGGGCTCCAGGCGTGTTCGGCGACAATCGGGGTCACGGCCGGCAGGCGTTCGATTCGCTCCGAGAATACGTGCCTGGCGATCCGCTGAGAGACGTTCACTGGAAAACGAGTGCGAAATACGACGATTTTCTCGTGATGGAATTTGGCGCCGAAGAGTTCAGAGAGACGGTTACGATCGCTGGAATAGCCGAGTCAGGTAGGGCTGATGGAATGGCGAGTGTCACCGCCAGTATCGCACTCCGTGTACTGGAAGCGGGACGGCCGGTCTCGGTTGTCGTATCGGACGGGACGGTCGAAGCGGGGAAAGGAGACGAGCAGCGAACCGCGGTGTTGGAACTCCTCGCACGTACCGACGGTGGATCGGTCTCGACTGAAGCTGTAGAGAACGCGGACGTCGTTGTTCGATCGACTGACGAAGAGACGACTGTCAGGGTCGGCGAGAGAACCGTCGGCCTGGGATCGCCTCATGATCGCGGCGGTGGTGTTCCCGCATGACGTGGGATGGCACTCGTATCGGGCGCCGTGTATCGCTCCCGAAACCACCGGCGACCCGGATCCTCGGGCTCGGGGCCATCCTGACTCTCTTGGGGGCATACCTGCAGGTCCTCTACGATATCGTAGACGTCACCGGAGATCCAACGGTCTTCTGGCTGTGTCTCGGTGGCGCCCTGTTGGGAGCGACTATCTTGGCACGGTTCCTCCGGGTTGTGACGGCCATCGCTCTGGCTAGCGCATTGCTCGTTGGCGGCCTTGCCTGGTACGTGGTTTCTCTTCCCTGGTCACCGGACCCGATCGGGATGCTCAATAGCAATCTCGAACTCCTTTCTGGGCAATCCATCCTTCGTATCGAGCGTGCCGGCCTCTGGGCGATCTCGGTCACGCCGGGGCCCGTCTTTGTCACGTGGTACCTCGCACTGCGGCGCTGGTACACGTCCGCGGTCGTCGTCGCCAGCTTCTTCCTTGGATACGTGGTATTGACCGGAAATTCGGGGACGCTCGGCACCCTCGTTGGCGTTATTGGCGCGGGTGCGGCAATCGGGTTCGGCGATCTCGATCGCCGGTCGTATTCCGGCCCAGCGACCGAATCTGTAGCAATAGTTCTGGCGGTGATGATACTCGTCCCCGCATTCGTCTCCGTTGTGCCTACTGGTGCTGGCTCACCCCTCTCACTCGATACGGGGCCGGGCGGGGACGGGGGCGGAACGCTCGAAGCTGACCTCATTGGCATCGACGGTGAACTCGATATCCGTGGGGCCATCGAACTTTCGACGACAGTCAGGTATACGGTCCAGGCCGATCGGGGAGAATACTGGCGGGTAGCCGGGTTCGATCGGTTTACCGGGGACGGGTGGGTCCAAACCGGTTCGTCTACCCCCTATCGTGACGGGACACTTTCCCAACCACCCGGTGAGTCCATATCCCTCCGACAACGCGTGGAGGCGGAGTCCACTGTAGAGATCATCCCCGCTGCCTGGCGGCCGACAAACATCGGCGGCGATAGTGCCGCAAACGCTACCGTGGGGCCCGAATCCGGGCTTCGAGTCACCGAACCGCTTCAACCCGGAGACACGGTTCTGGTGGACAGTGAGATTCCACGCCCTCCGCCCACCGAATTGGCATCTGCGGGACGAGACTACCCGAGTTCAATCACCGAGCGGTACTTGCAACTGCCCGCCAGTACGCCCGACCGGTTCGAAACGCGAACCGAACGACTGACCGGCAATGCCGAAACACCCCACGAGACCGCCCTGGTCATCGAACACTGGCTCCGTAATAACAAGGGATACGACCTCGATGTGGAGCAGCCAGCCGGGAACGTGGCCGATGCGTTCTTGTTCGAAATGGACGCTGGCTACTGCACCTACTTCGCGACAGCGATGACCGCAATGCTGCGGAGTCAGGGCATTCCCGCCCGGATGGCTGTGGGATACACGACGGGCGAGCCGGTCGAGGAAAGTCGCTACGTCGTTCGTGGCTACAACTCCCACGCATGGGTCGAGATGTACGTCCAAGACATTGGTTGGGTGCGATATGATCCAACACCCCCGGGTCCACGGGTGGAAGCAGAACAGGCACGCCTCGATGCGGCGCGGATTGCCGGTAGTCCGGGAATAGACACCAACCTGAGTGGCCCCAACGTCCCATCATCCCCAGGAAATCTCACAGCAAC